>DATBKA010000260.1:0-3434 GCA_036556105.1 Ilumatobacteraceae bacterium
ACCAAGGCGTCGATGTTGACGAAGTCGAGGGCAGCGACCGGTGGCTCGTTGAGCTCGTCGTAGCCGGCGGGAATCGCCGCCTCCAATCGGTCGACCAAGTCCGCTCGAGTACCGAGCGTCGCTCGAACTGCTTCGAGCCAATCATCGTCGATCTGGATGGTGGTCATTCGGCTCCCGACAACGCTGGCGGCAGTTCTCCGTGCAGGGACATTACTCGGTGATGTGTTCGGTAGCGTCTATGTCATGAGGCGTCACCACGTTCGACGTCGTGTCGAATCGCATCCCGGCCACCGCTCCGTCGCCGGCGGCTTGGCTCGCGCCGCCGTGTTCGGAGTCAGCGACGGCCTGGTGTCGAACGTGTCATTGGTGATCGGCTTCGCCGGAGCCGGTGTGTCGCCATCGGTGGTCCGTCTGGCCGGTCTGGCCGGGGCGATCGCCGGCGCAACCAGCATGGCCGCCGGCGAGTGGGTCAGCATCTCGGCCCAGAACGAAATGGTGTTCCGCGAGCTCGCCGTCGAGCGTCGGGAGCTGGCTCGCAACCCGGCATCGGAGACCGCAGAACTGGCGGCGATGTACGAGGGTCACGGCATGACCCGCCAGATCGCCATCGACGCGGCCAACGACGTGATGCGCGTGCCCGAGGCCGCGCTCGCCGTCCACGCCCGGGAGGAGCTCGGCGTCGATCCGGACGAGCTCGGTTCGCCGTGGAATGCAGCGTTCCTCTCTCTGGTGTGCTTCCTGGTCGGGGCGATCCTGCCGGTCATCCCCTGGTTCGCCGGCCGAGGCAACGGCGCCAAGATCGCTTCGATCGCGATCGGTGTCGTCGCCGCGGCGATCGTCGGCTTCCTGATCGGCAAGTTCGCCGAACGCAAGGTGCTGTGGAGCGCGACCCGCCAAGTGTTGATCCTGTTGATCGCGTGCGGCGCCACCTACCTGGTCGGCAACGCCCTCGGCGTCAGCGTCAGCTGAGTTCGCCCACGACGCCGCGCTACGACCGGCTCATCCCAGCCCTTGCGAGCGCTGACGGCGCGGCGTGATCTGCAGGATCACCCGCTCGCTCTGGATCTGCGGCTGGTAGGGCGTGCCGTTGTACTTCTGGGAGAGGTCGTCGATGTTGGCGCGGGCCTCGGGCCCGCGCACCTCTCCGGTGACCGTGCCGCGAACCTCGGCATACGTGTAGCTGTTCTCCGAGCTCCAGATGGTGACGGTGACATTCGGATTGGCCTGCATCGCCTTGTACTTCGTGCGATGGACCTCGGTGTTGATGAGCACGTGCTCGTCGTCGGCGTCGACCCACATGACGTGGGTGCCGATCGAACCGCCGGGGAGATGGAACGAGATCGAACCGAAGTTCCTGCCCTTGGCGAAGTCGCGAATCACTGGATCGAGCATGACCGTCACCATACGTGCTTCGATAACGGGATGCGCCAACTGAACGTGCTCGGCGAAGAGCTGCAGCCCTGCTCACTCGACCCGCTGACCGGCTACTACCGAACCGGATGCTGCGAGAACCACGGCGACGACCCGGGGCTCCACGTCGTGTGCGTCGTGGCGACCGACGAGTTCCTGTCGTTCTCCCAATCGGTGGGCAACGACCTGTCCACCCCGATGCCGCAGTACGGCTTCGCCGGCCTCAGCGACGGCGACCAGTGGTGCCTCTGCGCGGCGCGATGGCAGGAGGCGTTCGAAGCCGGGGCGGCACCGAAGGTCCGCTTGGCAGCGACCCACATCTCGGCCCTGGAGTACTCGAGTCTCGCCGACCTGCGTGCTCACGCATTGGACGACGTCTGAGCCCAGTCGGTACCGCGGCTGAGCAGCTGCCCGTCCGAGGTGACGGCGAGGGCCCGGTAGCCGTCGAACCGGGCGACCCAGTCGATCCCCGCCCGACCCATCACGAAGGCAGTCGTGGCGAAGGCGTCGGCCCACGTGAGATGGGGCCCGACGACGGTCAGCGAGGAGAGCTCGGTCGCGGCTTGCTCGGTGCGGCCGTCCCACAGATGCAACCCACGAGCCGCCGTGCCCGACGTGGCCACGGCCAGACCGTCGACTTCGACCACCGCCCGCAAGGCGCGCCGATCGTCCGAGTTCGGATCGCTGATGCCGATCCGCCACGGGGCGCCGTCGCAGGCGACACCACGAGTCTGGATGTCGCCGCCGACCGAGAGGTACCACTGGCACAGCCCGGCGCGGTCGAGCCATTTGGCAGCCAGCTCGGCGGCCCAACCTTTGACGAACCCCGCCGGGTCGAGTGAACCGTCGTGGGGGCGACGCGCCCGGAACGCACCACCGCTGACGTGTTCGATCCACGTGCACGCGTCGAGGACTTCGATCACCTCCAGCGACGAGTCGAGCACGTCCAGCTCGCCACGGTTGATGCGGCTGATCTCGCTATCCGGCCGGAACGTCGAGAAGATCGACTCGAGGCGATCGAGCTCCGCCCACATCATCGTCACCGCTTCGTCGATGACGTCAGCGGGGGTCGGATCGTGCACGTGCACGCTGGCCACCGTGCCCATCACGGCGTGCGTGCGAACCACGATCGCCGGGGCGCTGGGACGTACAGCCGTGCTCACCCGGCGCTCCCGTCGAGGATCGCCTGCAGCGAGCGCACATAGCCCTCGCTGGTGACCGTGGCACCGCTGACTCCGCGGATGTCCGCGCTCTGAGCCTTCATCACTTGGTCGTGGAGGATCGGCAGCGCCTCCTCGTTGATCCTGACCGAACGCCGATGTGAGTCGGGCGAACGGATCGCACCGACGTCGCAGATCTGACCAGATGCCGAGACGATGGCCTCGACTTGCACAGGGCCCCAACGGGTGTTGACGGACGGACCGTCGACGGTCTGGCCTTCGCACGGACCGCTGGCCACCGGTGTCGAGGGAACCGTGGTGGCCGCGGGCGTTGTCGTTTGCGTCGGCTGAGTCGGCGTGACACCGATGGGGACGCCGTTGTCGTCCTCTTCACCGCCGTCGTCGCCCTCGCCCTCACCCTCGTCTTCGCCGGGACCGTCGTCGCCGCCGCTGACGACCGCCGGCACGGTCGACGAGATCTCCGGTGGCTGAACGGTGCCGGTGGTGTCGAGTGGCCCATCGCTGGCGCCGCCCAATGGGCCTTCACCCAACGGACCGCCAAGTGAGTCACCGATCGATCCGCTGGCGGGCCGATCGAGGATTGCGATCAGACCTGTCGCCGATGCGGTGATGACAACAGCGGGAAGAAGCCGCTTGCCGAGTGAATGCGCGGGGCGATTGCTCATCACATCACCACCACGGTTGCTCGAAGTGGATGTCTTCGCTGCGCACGCCTGCTTCTTTCAGCCCGGCGCGGCCTGCCCACAACAGCCGCTCGGGACCGCACAGCACGACGACGCGCTCGGTGATGTCGGGGATCGCCTTGCGCAACACCTTGCCGGAGAACGGATCCTTGACGGCCAA
>DATBKA010000261.1:0-3510 GCA_036556105.1 Ilumatobacteraceae bacterium
GCTCCTCGGCCAGTGCCTCGGCGGGCTCGTTGGTGAACGGGTCGAAGGTGGAGTAAGCGGCCAGCGTGCGCGACTGCTCGGCGATCACCTCGGCCATCTCGGTGCGGCCGTGACCGATCGCGTTGTACCAGAGGCTGGCCATGCCGTCGACGAGCTGGCGATCGGACTCGTCCCAAACCAGCGCGCCCTCGCCGCGAACGATGCGGATGAAGCTCTCGCGGGTCGGCTTGGAATACGGGTGGAGAAATGCTGCGGGCATGGGCCAACGGTAATCAACGGACTTCGACTGCCGTGTATCACAGCAAGCGCGGCGCGGCTCTCTCCACCGTGCCGACCTCGAACCGGCACATCGGCGATCCTGACTCGCCGGTCACCCCCCGACCTTGGGGGTGGGGTTCCGGGAGGGTCCCCCACCCCCGAGGGATCGCTGCGGGGTCAGCTGCGGCATTCGACGCCGGGCAGCACGCACAGCATCTCGTACAGCAAGTTGGCGCCGACGAGCGACGTCATCCCCGACACGTCGTAGATCGGTGCAACCTCGACGACGTCGCAGCCGACGAGCTGCAAGCCGCGGCAACCGCGGATGATCTCCATGCCCTGTGTGATGGTCAACCCGCCGATCTCGGGAGTGCCGGTGCCGGGCGCGAAGGATGGATCGAGCCCGTCGATGTCGAAGCTCAGGTAGACCGGGCCTTCACCGAGTTGGTCACGCACCTCGGCCATCAACGGCTCCAGGCTGCGGTACCAACACTCCTCGACCTGCACGACGCGGAAGCCTTGCTCCCGCGACCAGTCGAAGTCGTTCGCTTGATACCCGGTGCCGCGCACACCGATCTGAGCGACGCGCCGACCGTCGAGCAATCCTTCTTCGACGGCGCGGCGGAAGGGGGTGCCGTGGGCAACACGCTCACCGAACATCGAGTCGTTGATGTCGGTGTGCGCGTCGACGTGAACGAGTCCGACCGGCCCGTGCTTGGCAGCCATCGCCCGCAGGATGGGCAGGACGATCGTGTGATCGCCACCCATGCTGGCGGTGACGAGGCCGTCGGCGAGCAGCGCCGCGTAGTACGCCTCGATGCGGTCCATCGAATCGCGCACGTTGTACGGATTGGTGGCCACATCACCGAGATCGTCGATGCGCAGGCTGTCGAACGGAGCAGCGCGCGTCGCCATGTTGTACGGCCTGAGCAGGACGGACTCACTGCGGATGCCCCGAGGCCCGAAGCGCGCGCCGGGCCGATTCGACGTACCGATGTCGAACGGCACACCGACGACACCGACATCGAGCTGGTCTCGTGGCGTCGTGCCCGGCAGACGCATGAACGTGGCGATGCCTGCAAATCGCGGCATCTCGTTGCCGCCCAGCGGCTGCGGGAAGTCAGCTGTCGTCATGGCCGGAACATATCGCGTAGGCCAATCGGCTCATTGATGGTCGAATCCGTATCACGACGCGGCGATCGGTGCTCTACTGATCGCAGTCCGGCGGCGGGACGGGCGGCCGGAACACAGGTAGCTGGAAATGCACAGTACGGCTACCAACAAATCCCCCACCTTGGAGAGCAGTGCCGGGACGACTGCTCTCCAAGGGTGGCGGGGTCCTACGATGGGCCGATGACCACGCAGACGGTGCAGTTCACGCGGATGGCTGATGGCACTCGAGACGAGTATCAGTACCTCTTCGGCCTCGAGCGCGACTACATCGCCGAGCTCCCAGGACGCCTGATCCAGGCCCTCAAGCGACTTGACGACGGCCTCGAGGGATATCGGCTCAGCCGCTACCAGCACTCGCTGCAGAGTGCGACGCGGGCGCTGCGCGACGGCGCCGATGTCGAGATGATTGTTGCTGCGCTGATCCACGACATCGGCGACGACCTCTCACCGGAGAACCATTCGCAGGTTGCGGCCGCGATCATCCGACCCTACGTGCGGGCCGAAGTCACGTGGGTCGTCAACATGCACGGCATCTTCCAGATGAAGTACTACGCCCATCACATCGACCTCGACCCCGATCTGCGCGAGGCGTACCGCGATCACGAGTGGTTCGACAGCTGCGCCAACTTCTGCGAGCGATGGGATCAGGAGTCGTTCGACCCCGACTACCCGACGGAGCCGATCGAGACTTTTGAACCGATGCTGCGCGAGGTGTTCAGCCGGCACCCCTTCGATCCGGCGATCGTGCAGGACGCGACCGCGCCGCAGTCGGCGCGGATGTAGATCACTCGCCGATCAGTCGCCGCACGGTGATGATCAGACCCTTCGGAGGAAGGGGAGCGAGGCGGACGACGTCGCCCGGCTTGGGGGCATGGATCCAATGCTTGGCGTCGACGGCGATGCCGACGTGGGTGATGACAGCAGGGTCGCCGTGTGTGGCCATGAAGATCAGATCGCCGGCTTGGATCGTGCCGCCGCCCCAGATGTCGACGAGCGTGCCGTACCCGGATTGCGCCGCCGCCTGGTGGATGAGCGTCATCCCGATCTGGGCGTATGCCGCCTTGACGAGACCGGAGCAGTCGAACGTGTCCGGACCGGCGGTGAAGAAGCGGTACGGCTTGCCGAGCTGCGCGTAGGCGTAGGCGACGACCACGCCGGCCGGGCCGGGCGTCGACTCAAGGATCGCATTGGCCGCCGATGTGGCCGGCTCCACCGCGCCGACGGGCATGACCAGCTTCAGGCCGGGGAGGATCAGGCTGGTCGGCTTGAGCTTGTTGACGGCCAGCAGGTCGGGAAGCTTGACCTTGAACTTGGCGGCGATGCCGGCGAGGTAGTCGCCTGAAGCGACCGTGTAGGTGATCGACGACGCCGCCGGCCCGGGAGCGGCTCCCGGCGACGCCGGTTGGCTGGCGGCCGCCGTGGGGGCGACTGCGTTGGCGGGCAAGCTCAGCACCATGCCGGGCGTGATCAGGCTGCGCACCGTCAGCTTGTTGACGGCGAGCAGATCGGCGAGCGTGACCTTGTGGGCGACGGCGACGCCCATCAGGTAGTCACCGGACCTGACGGTGTACGTGAGCGGTCCGGCCGCCGGAGCCGTCGCCGCGGTCGGCGCTGCCGCTGCTGGTGCTGCGGCGATCGCCGGGACGACGAGCTTCTCGCCGGGGAGGATCAGGCTCTTGGTCGTGAGGTTGTTGGCGCTGAGGAGGTCGGGCAAGGTGACGCCGACCTTGGCGGCGATGCCGGCGAGGAAGTCGCCGGGCTTGACGGTGTACTCGGAGGACGACGCCGGCGCAGCCCTCACGTTGTTGTCGAGGGTCAGAGTGCTGAGCGCGACGGCGGTGAGCGACGCGGCGACGATCGCTCGTGAAATCCGAGACATACCCCTACATCGGCAGCTCAGGTCTAGACCTTTACAGAATCTTGACAATTTCCTGAAACTAGCCCTTGAGGGTTAGTCGCGGGGCGCGCGGCCTGCCAGGAACTCGATCGAGCGGGCCACGTTGGCGGCCACAAAGCGCTCCAACCTGGGCGAATCCAGCAATCTGGCCACCGCCTGGAGGGGCAGCATCGACTCGCTGC
>DATBKA010000262.1:0-2090 GCA_036556105.1 Ilumatobacteraceae bacterium
TCGTCTGCCGGAGATCCTGCGCAGCGTGGCCGACCCCGGTCAGCTCGCCGACGCCGTGACAACGTGGAGCGAAGCCGACTCCGCGCAGCATGTCGCCGTGCTCGCCGCGATCGACGTTGCCGAGCGCGTCGACCTCGTCGCCACCTGGGCCAAGGCCTACCTAGCCGAGTTGCAAGTCAACGAGCAGATCCGCGCCGACGTCACCGAAGGGGTCGACAAGCAGCAGCGCGAATACTTGCTGCGCCAACAGCTGGCGGCGATTCGCAAGGAGCTCGGCGAAGGCGACGACGATGTCGTCGGCGAGTACCGCGCCAAGGTCGCCGAGCTGCAGCTGCCGGAGAAGGCGGCCAACGCGGTCAACAAGGAGATCGACCGATTGGAGCGCACCAGCCAGCAGTCGCCCGAGCACTCCTGGATCCGCACCTGGCTCGACCGCATCTTCGAGCTGCCCTGGAACACGCGCACCGACGATCAACTCGACCTCGACGCAGCGCGCGCCGTGCTCGACGCCGACCACTACGGCCTCGACGAGGTCAAGGACCGCATCGTCGAGTTCTTGGCCGTCCGCAAGCTGCGACTGAGCCGTGCCACCGAGACGGACGGGCAGCCGTCCGACGTCTCGAATCCCACACCGTCCCGACAATCGGGAGCGGTGATGACGTTGGTCGGTCCGCCAGGCGTCGGCAAGACCAGCCTCGGCGAATCCGTCGCTCGGGCGATGGGCCGCAAGTTCGTTCGCGTCGCCCTCGGTGGAGTGCGTGACGAGGCGGAGATCCGCGGTCACCGGCGCACGTACGTGGGCAGCCAGCCCGGACGCATCGCTCGCGCCATCATCGAGGCGGGCACGATGAATCCGGTCGTGCTGCTCGACGAGGTCGACAAGCTGAGTCCCGGCGGATGGAGTGGCGATCCCACCGCGGCGCTGTTGGAGGTGCTCGACCCGGCGCAGAACCACACGTTCCGCGATCACTACCTCGAGGTCGAGCTCGACCTCAGCAACGTGGTCTTCATCGCCACCGCCAACGTCGCCGACACGATCCCTGCACCGCTGCTCGACCGGATGGAGTTCGTCCGCCTCGACGGCTACACCGACGACGAGAAGGTGTTCATCGCCCAGCGCTACCTCTTGCCGAGGCAGATCGAGCGCGCCGGGCTGCGCGGTGACGAGGTCGAGGTCACCGATGGAGCCGTCCGTTCGACGATCTCCGGCTACACACGTGAGGCGGGTGTGCGCGGGCTCGAGCGCGAGCTCGGCAAGCTGACCCGCAAGATCGCGGCCAAGGTCGCTACCGGTTCCGGGGCCACTCCAATCGTGGTCGACGAGACCGACGTGCGCACCTGGCTCGGTCGCGTCAAGGTCGACGACGCCATCCCGGAACGCACCGACGTTCCCGGCGTCGCCACCGGACTGGCCGTCACCGGGATGGGCGGCGATGTGCTCTTCATCGAGACCACGGCGTTCCCGTTGGCGGTCGATGGCGAGCCGTCGCTGACGCTCACCGGGCAACTCGGCGACGTGATGAAGGAGAGCGCGCAAATCGCCTTGAGCTACGTGCGCTCGCACGCCGAGGAGCTCGGTGTCGACGTGGCCACGATGAACAAGCGCGTCCACGTGCACGTGCCCGCCGGCGCCGTTCCGAAGGACGGTCCGTCGGCCGGTGTCACGATGACCACCGCCCTCGTCTCGCTGTTGACCGATCGTCCGGTGAAGCCGACGGTCGGCATGACCGGCGAGATCACGCTGCAAGGCAAGGTGCTGCCGATCGGCGGAGTCAAGCAGAAGGTCCTGGCCGCTCACCGCGCCGGGCTCACCGAGGTCATCCTGCCCAAGCGCAACGGACCGGATCTCGAAGACGTGCCGGAGAAGGTTCGTCAGGTGATGACGTTCCACCTCGCCGACACGTACGCCGACGTCGCCGCCGCCGCCTTCGCCTGACACGTCCTCCTTTCGCTGCGTTTGGCGACTGTTGCACCGTATGCGTGCATGCGTCATCAAACGCTGGGGTGGGGGGGGAGGAGAGGGGGCCTCTCGACCGGTCACCTGCGGCGACGTAGCATCTGCACATGACATCTCACCTGTCCAACGTGTG
>DATBKA010000263.1:0-3854 GCA_036556105.1 Ilumatobacteraceae bacterium
ACTGGCCAGGCCGACCAAGCTGCCTTCGCTGTCCGTGATGAAGGCCATCCACTCCTGCGCGCCAGCGCGACCGAACAGGCCGCGGTCGTCCGTGAAGATCACGTGCGGTTCGTTGGCGATCGAGACGCCATCGGCACGGAGTTGCTCGATCGTGGCGCGCACGTCGTCGACGCGCAGGTAGATGAGGGCGCGCGGTGCGCCGCGCTCGATCAGCAGTCGCGTCTCGCCGAGCGCGAAGAACGCCAGCCCGGGGGGATCGAACACGGCGATCGGCGGAGCGCCGACCAGCTTGGTGTAGAACGCCACCGCGCGGTCGAGGTCGTCGGCATGCTGGGCGACTTGATGAAGGTTCATCGCGACGAATGCTCGCTGATCCACACCGCGAAGAGGACCAAGGCACCACCGACGCCATCGCGCAAGTGCAGGTTCTCGCCCACCACCAGCCAGGAGAAGAACACACCGAGGGCGGGTGTGAGAAACAGCGTGACGGCGACACGATTCGTCGGCACGTTCGAGAGTACGAGGCACAGCAGCAAGTAGGCGATGCCCGACCCGATCCCCAAGAACACCGCGGCACCGGCCGCCTTCGGCGTGATCGAGTCACCACGCAACATCCCGCGGTCGAACACGTCGAACAGGCACGCCGGGATGACGAAGAACAGTGCGCCGACCTGCGTGACAGCAGCGACGGCCAACGGGTCGACGCCGCGACCGACGCGCCTCACGAACGCGGTGTAGACGGAGAACGCCACGACCGTGCCGAGCAACAAGATGATCGGCAGGACGGGCGACGGCCCCGAGTTCTCGGTGAACACGCCGGACGCGACGAGCGCACCGGCGAAGCCGACGAACAAGGCGACGATCGAACGGCGCGTCGGCGTATCGCCGACGAGGAGCACGCCGGCGAGCGCCACCCCAACCGGTTCCAGGCCGACGACGATCGACCCGATCGTCGCCGATCCACGATCGACGCCGATGCCCATGAACACCGCCATCAGTCCGATTCCGAACATGCCGATCACCATCAGGCGGCGGACGTGGTCGCGGGCCGTTGGCAGGCGGTGACGGGCGATGATCAGGAGCATCACCGCAGCGAGGATGAAGCGGATCAGGTTCGTGGTCGCCGGGCCGAAGCTCTCGCTGGCCAACTTGTACGCCGGAAGACTGCCGCCGAAGAAGAGGACGATCGTCAACAGCGACAGGCGAACAGCGACGGTGGCTGGCGGACGCGTGCGATCGACGACCGCTGCCGGCGTATCGCTGAGCGTCACGGCGCCACCCTAGAGTGGCCGGCGACGTGCCGGGAAGATGGACAGCCGCTCGCTGTCGTCGGTGCCCGTCGCGGGGAGCCTGCATGATCAAGTCGTGGTTGTTCGAGTTCTTCCATCAACCGGTGGATGCGTCGGCGCGCCACGACCCGAGCGCCGTGCACGACCACTTCCGCTGGTACATCGATCTGTGGACGCGTGCCGACGATCGCAACTTCCACGGCATCTTCTTCAGTGAGCATCACTTCGGCGCGGCCTACAGTCCTTCGCCGAACTTGCTGATCTCCCACGTCGCGGCGCGTACATCGCGGCTGCGCCTCGGTGCCCTCGGATCGGTGACGCCCTATGCCACTCCGTGGCGAATCGTCGAAGAGATGGCGATGCTCGACAACCTGACCGGCGGCAGGCTGGAGATCGGAATCGTCAGCGGCATCCCGCCTGAGCTTGCGGTGGTCGGCATCACCCCGCAGATCGCCGCGGCACGTCACGCCGAGATCGCCGATGTGCTCGACCGCGCGATTGCCGCGTCCCCGATCTCGCATCACGGCGCGCAGTGGGAGTTCGACGACCTCGAGATCCTCCCCCGCTTCCTGCAGCAACCGGCACCGCCGGTCTGGACCGCGGTTCGTTCGCCGGAGTCAGCCGAGCGAGCCGGTCGCCGCGGCTGGAAGGCGTGCGGAGGGTTCCTGTCCGCCAAGGACGTCGGCCAGGTGTTCGACTCCTACCGTGCCGGCGCCACGGCGACCGGGCATCCGTGCGGGCCGGAACAGATCGCCGTACGACGGATGGTCACATTCGTCGACACGCCGTCACAGCAGCGCGACGGCGTGCACCGCGCCAAGCGGGCCCTGCTCGACGTGCTCAACGCGAGCGCCGGCTCGTTGCCGCCATGGGCGGCCCTGCTCGACCGACCCGACGAATCGATCGACGCGCTCAGCGACGATGAGTTCGTCAGTGGCACTCCCGCGCAAGTCGCCGAGCAGCTGATTGCCCAATGCCAAGAGATCGGTGCCGGCCACCTGCTCGTCGCGTTCAGCGAACGCGACTACGAGCGTCTCGAGCACAGCCATCACCTGTTCAGCTCGGAAGTGGCCCCGGCGCTCTCCGCAGCATCGGTCGCATGAACCGTCTGGCCGGCAAGGTCGCGTTGATCACCGGCACCGGTGTGGGCATGGGCCGCGCCGCGGCGATGAGGTTCGCGTCCGAAGGTGCCACCGTCGTCGGCTGCGACCTCAACCCCGAGACCTCTGCCGAGACCGTGAGGTTGGTCCGTGACGCCGGCGGGACGATGATCGCCACCGCTCCTGTCGACCTGTCGTCGTACGAGGCGACGGAGCGTTGGATCAACGACGCGGCGACCGAGTGCGGCGGCATCGACGTGCTCTACAACAACGCCTCGCTGCCGGTCGTCGGCCCATGGGAAGAACTCACGCTCGACGGATGGCACGCCGGTATCAGGAACGAGCTCGATCTCGTCTTCTACTCGTGCAAGCTGGCCTGGCCGCATCTCGTCGCCCGTGGCGGCGGCAGCATCATCAATGTCGCTTCGATCGCCTCGATCCGCGGTGCGGCCTTCTTCCAGCAGGCTGCGCACGGTGCGGCGAAGGGCGGCGTGCTGTCGTTCACCTACCACCTTGCCGCGGCAGGTGGCCCGCACAGGATCCGCGCCAACGCGATCATGCCCGGCTTGATCCGCACACCGTCGACCGAGTTCCTGTTCGCGACACCGGACTCTCCCGGCACGATGCTCGCCGCCGCCAATCCACTGGGGCGCGTCGGTGAAGCGGACGACGTCGCCAAGCTCGCCGCGTTCCTCGCGTCCGACGATGCGTGGTACATCAACGCCGCGGCGATCCCGGTCGACGGCGGTCAATCGGTCATCGAATGAGCGGCGGTCAGGCCGTGCTCAACGTGGCTCGAACTCGTTCGCCGCACACCCGGAGCGCTGGTAGTAGTCGAAGAAGCGGCGGTCCGGGTCGTGTACGTCGCGCAGGGTTTGCAGCCGGGCGAAGTTGTCGTCGGCCATGAACTTCGACGAACGTCGGGTCAGGTCGGCGTCACCGAGGTACGAGCCTTTGCTGACCGGTTCCAGGTTGCGGAAGTGCGACGTCACCCAGTTCTGCATCGCCGCGTCATCACGATCATGCTCCCAGATCGTGTACGCGGCGACGTAGACGTTGCCTTCCATCGAGAACGCCATGTCGGGCAGCGGACGCGTCGGCGCCCAGCCGTACCAGATCACGAACGATTCCCGAGTGGGCAGCGTGCGATAGATCTCGCCGAGGATCGGTGTCAGGTCCCGCGCCGAGGCGTCGGTCCACGCGCAGTCCGCGGAGTAACGCATGCCGGGCGGGTTCTGCGCATCCATGATCGGGTTCTCGTCGTCGAACGACGTCGGCTCGGCGAAGACTCGCAGCAGCGCCCGGTCGAGCGCTGGACACGTATCGAGCGGCGCCATCAACCGCCGCGCCTCGTCCGGATTGTCGAACATTCCCGTGGTGTGCATGATGATCACGGGATCACCGCCGGCATCGATACCGGGCGGCGGGATGCGCGTGCCGACGATCACCGGCTCGACTCGTGCAT
>DATBKA010000264.1:0-5921 GCA_036556105.1 Ilumatobacteraceae bacterium
GAGGAGCGGCTGGAGCAGGACGAGTACCAGAGCCGGCTCGACGCCTTCCGGCAGGAGATCGAGGCCGAGATCCGCCGGCGTCTCGTCGCCGACCGCGGTGTCGAGGCGATGGCCAAGACGCTGCGCAAGCCGCTGCCCGAAGACGTCGAGTTCATGCATGCGTCGCGCGACGAGATGCAGAACTTGAAGAAGGCGCTGTTCCCGCTGACTCGCAAGCTCGCCGCGCGCTTGACTCGCAAGCGTCGTCATGGCCGCAAGGGGCCGCTCGACTTCCGCAACACGGTCCGTCACTCCCTGAGCTACGGAGGCGTGCCGGCTGAGCCGAAGTTCAAGTATCCGCGGCCGGCGAAGCCGGAGCTGATGGTCGTCGCCGACATCTCCGGTTCAGTTGCCGCGTTCGCGCGCTTCACGCTCATGCTCGTGTACGCGATCCAAGGCCAGTTCTCCAAGGTCCGCTCGTTCGTGTTCATCGACGGCATCGACGAAGTCACCGAGTTCTTCCGCGGCGTGGAAGACATCCAAGAGGCGATCCATCGTGTCAACACGGAAGCCGACGTGGTGTGGGTCGACGGCCACAGCGACTATGGGCACGCCTTCGAGGTGTTCTGGGAGCGGTATGGGAAAGACGTCGGCCCGAAGACCACGATCCTGCTGCTCGGCGACGCGCGCAACAACTACCACGCGTCACAAGCGTGGGTGGTGCGCGAGATGCGCCACAAGGCACGCCATGTGTACTGGCTCAACCCCGAGCCACGCAGCTACTGGAACACCGGTGATTCGATCGTCGGCGACTACGGCACCCACACGGACGGGGTGTACGAATGCCGCAACCTGCGTCAACTCGAAGCGTTCGTGGAGAAGCTGGCCTGACTCGTTACGAGCCGAGCGAGTCGACGACGTCGGTCGGGACCTCGATCACCAGCGGTTCGCCGGAGATCACGTCCACCGACATCACGTAGTGATAGGAGGCGTTGGTCCCGTCACCTGTCGCGTTGACGAGGTCGGTGGCCACGGTCGACGGGATGCTGACGTCGACGAAGCGCAGTAGTCCCGTGTCGTCGAAGCCGATGGTGAGGGTGACCTCCGTCTCCGGCGCGCCGTCGAGGTGGGTGCGCCCGGCAAGTATCGGCGCGGCGCGACGATAGGTCTCGAGGTCGATGATGAAGGTGTAGCTGGTGACGACATCGGACGGCGTGCTTGCCCCGACGGCGCGTGTCACGAGCGACGAGCGCAACGATGAGGCCGCCGCTGGTGGAGTGGTCTCGGTCGCCAACTGGCGTAGCTCGAAACCCATGACGTCGTCGATCATCGGCACGTAGTGCTCGTCGACCGCCGTGCCGTAGACGCCGGGGCCGGTGGGATACGCGGTCCATGGCATCGTCGGGTCGTCGGGCGATTCATACACCTTGTCGGTGGTCAGGATCTCGGTGAACTCGGCCTTCGACGCGTCGAACGGGACGGCCTCGACGCCCGGCTCGAGTGTCGTCGGTGTGCGCTCCAACCGTGTGTCCATCTTCGCGGTCTGCGATTGACGATCGATCAACAGGTCACTGGTGCTCGTGATGTCGAGCGGCGTGCCGTGGTCGTTGTAGATCGATCCGACCGTGACCTTGAGCTGTGCTGAGGCGAAGGCGAAGCGCGGGGTCAGCGCGGTGCGATCGAGGCGATGATCCTCGCGGTGGCCGAACACGCGTTGCATGAGCTCGGTGATGCGGGTCATGTGCACGCCCGCGACCACTGCACCGACGACGAGCAGGACAGCGAGGAACTTCAGGCCGCCGTGGCCGCCCTTCTTCTTGGCACTCACGGCGCCACCACTGGCGGTGGAAGGGTCTCCGGGGGGAGGGTCGTCGGTGGGGCAGTGGTCGTGGTCGTCTCGTCGACCACGTTGCTTGGCAGGGCAAACGGTTCCGGTGTGTCGGTGATCGAGAGCACGTCGATCGTGTAGCGATAGAAGTACGTGGCGTCGGGATCGGCGTCCGTCGTGTGGTCGAGCACCGCCTGGTAGTCCAGGGCGATGTCGAGGTAGCGAACCATCCAGTGCTCGTCGAGGCTGATGGCGATCGTGACCGGCGCGTCGTCGGCAGCGGTGCCGTCGAGATCGCGCATCATCTCGAACACGGTCGGCGCCGAGGCGTAGAGCTCTCCGAGGGGGATTTTGTAGAAGTACGTCGTCACGTCGGCCCCGTTGCGAACCTCGTGCACGACGGTCGTCGGGGTCTGCGAACGCAAGGTCGGATCGATGACGTCCTGATACATCGGGATCCGGCGCGGGCTGAGGATCGACGGTGGCACGGAGGCGACGTGCGGGATCCTCGTCCAGGCGTCGGCCGGTGTCGGTCCGGGTCGATAGAACGCGGTCCTGTCGACGATCAGCTCCTGCGTGGGAGCCGTCGACTTTGCAGTGCCGATGTTGCCGCCGAGGATGGCCGCCTTGGCGTGGTCGATGGTCATCGTTGCCGCACCAGTTTGGTAGTTCACGGTGTCGCGCTCGATGTCCCAGAAGTTGCTGGACAAGCCGTTGTCGAGCCCGACGTACTGGTAGGTGACGGTGTACTCCGCACCCATGAAGGTGGGGGGCTCAACCGCCGTTGCGGGCAGGGGGTTGTGGTCGTAGCCGTGTCCGGTGATGCGATCGGCGAACGCGGTGTTGCGCAGAGTCACCGCTGCGCCTGCCGCGCCGACGAGGAGCACGGTCAGCACCGTGGCTTTCACGCGGCGGCGCTTCTTCAGCTTCACTGCCTTGAGGGTTCCCGTGCTCTCGGTGACCGGAACCGACTGCGTGAACAGCGCGGCCATGGCGGCGGCCGCAGCCGTCGTCGGCACCTGCCCGGTGGGCTCCTTCGTCGTGCGTGTCTCGCGAGGGGGTAGCCGCGGGCCGGCAGGGACCGTCGGATTGTGCGGCAGATGGTCGACTACTGCCGGTTGCTGACCGGCCGGCGCGGGGAGACCGGTCGGCGCGGGCAGGGCGCGATCGGAAGGGTCGTCGAGGAGCTCGTCGGCGAGGCGCATGGCCGTCTCGTCAGGGTGTGCCGGCGGGAACGTCTACGGCGTTGAACGGGACGATGATCGTGACGGGCGCATTCAGTGAGGTCACATCCATCGTGTAGCTCGTGACCCACGTGGCGTCACTGCCGGTACCTGGCTGAGGCGGATCGACGAGGAAGGCAAGATGACGGACGATGCCGGTCTCGTCGTAGGCAACCTCGACGGTCAACGTCGTCGCGTTGGGGACGTCGAACAACCACGGCACTCTGGCGTAGATCGCCGGGGCGATCTCCGGCACCCGCGCTCGGTCGAGCACGTAGGTCAACAACGTCACCTCGACCTCACCGATGGTCGACACGCGTGACGACGTCGGTTGCACCGAGTCGCGGAGGGTCTGGTCGATGATGTCGTTGACGATGGGAATGAACGCCGGCGCGTCGAACGCGCTCGCTGTCTCCGGCAACCGCGGTTGACGGGTCCACGGTGCGGCGGGATCGGCTGTCGGGTGGTAGATGAACTCCGGTGTGTGGATCTCCTGCGTCGTGGTGAACGCGCCACCGACCTGGCTGTCGACCGTCGTCCGCGCCGTGTTGGTCAAGTAGTCGGCGCCGACCATCGTCGTCACGTTGTTGGGAACGCCGTTCTGCACTGCCGACAGCGTGATCGAGTACTCGGCCGAGGTGATGGTCGGGCGGGCGAAGGGCAGATCAGGCAGCGGGGCGGCGGCCTCGTGGCGATGGAGGGCACGTTGGACGGGCGCGGTGTTGCGCAGCAGGTAGGCGACGCCGCCGAGAATCGCGAGGAATAGGACGAACGAGAACAGCTTGCGGCCGCGCCGCTTCTTGCGCCGCGACGGACGAGTCTCCATCTTGCCTGGTTGGAGCAGGTCCTGGAAGCTGATTGCGTGGGCTCCGGTGTTCTCGCGGACCCAGGTCGTGGACGGCGGCGACAGTCGCGGCGGCGAAGGGGGAGCAGTCGGAACAGCACCAGGTGGCGGGGCAGGGATGGCGACACCGGCGGGAGGCGAGCTCAATCCAAGCAGAGGAGGTGCAAATCGAACATCCGCCATAACGTGTTCTTCATCGGCCGCTCCGTGCCGTCACTTGAGGCATGCGGCCGGGATTAGGTCGATCAGCCCCTCTGGTAGTTGGGCGCTTCCTTGGTGATCGTGACGTCGTGGGGGTGGCTCTCTTCACGGCCGGCGACCGTGACTTTCATGAACCGGGCGGTGCGCAGGGCCTGCAACGTGGCCGCTCCGGCGTACCCCATCCCGCTGCGCAGACCACCGACGAGCTGGTAGACCACGTCACTGAGCGTGCCCGCGTAGGCGACTCGGCCCTCGATGCCCTCCGGCACCAGCTTGCGTGTCGCCGCACCAACCTCGGACTGGGCCGTCGCGTAGCGATCGGCGCCGAGGCCCTGCATGGCACCCATCGAGCCCATGCCTCGATAGCTCTTGTACCTGCGCCCCTCGAACAGCTCGAGCTCCCCGGGCGCTTCGTCGGTGCCGGCCAGCAACGAGCCGAGCATCACCGTCTCGGCGCCGGCAGCCAGGGCCTTGACCATGTCACCGCTGTACGTGATGCCGCCGTCGGCGATCACCGGGATGTCGTAGCGACGTGCATGCTGGCAGGTGAAGTAGATCGCCGACAGCTGCGGCATGCCTGCGCCGCTGACGACCCGGGTCGTGCAGATCGACCCGGCACCGACACCGACCTTGATGGCATCTGCGCCGGCCACGGCCAAGGCGTCGACACCATCCTCGGTCACGACGTTGCCGGCGACGACCGGCAGCATCGGCCACGAGGACTTGATCCGCTCGATCGCCTTGATGACACCGGCCGAGTGGCCGTGCGCGGTGTCGAGGGCGACAGCGTCCACCGCCTGGGCGACGAGCGCGTCGACTCGTTGCTCGAGGTCGGCACCGACGCCGACCGCGGCAGCGCACCGCAAACGACCCGCTGAATCGCGGGTGGCGTTGGGGAACTCCTGTCGCTTGAGGATGTCCTTGACCGTGATCAACCCGATGAGGCGGTTCTCGGCGTCGACCAGCGGCAGCTTCTCGATGCGGTGCTTCTGCAGGATTGCTTTGGCCTGCTCGAGGGTGGTTCCTTCCGACGCCGTGACCAGACCCGTGGAGGTCATGAACTCGCTGACCGGGCGGTCGAAGTCGGAGCCGGCACAGAACCGCGTGTCGCGGTTGGTGAGGATTCCGACCAGCCTGCCGGACTCGTCGGTGATCGGCACGCCGCTGAACTTGAACCGGTTCATCAGGGCTTCGGCGTCGTGCAACGTGGCCGTCGGTGGCAGCGTGACCGGGTCGGTGATCATGCCGCTCTGACTGCGCTTGACCTTCTGGACCTCGGCCGCCTGATCCTCGATCGACAGGTTGCGATGGATCACACCGATCCCGCCCTCGCGGGCGACGGCGATGGCCATGCGGGCTTCGGTGACCTTGTCCATCGCCGCCGAGACGACGGGGATGTTGAGAATGATGTCGGCAGCGAACGTGGCGCTCGTGTCGACCGTGTCGGGAAGGACATCGCTGTACCCGGGAATGATGACGACGTCGTCGAAGGTCAGCGCTTCGAATCGATCGAACAGTTC
The DNA here is from genome assembly GCA_036556105.1 of Ilumatobacteraceae bacterium. Taxonomy (GTDB): domain Bacteria; phylum Actinomycetota; class Acidimicrobiia; order Acidimicrobiales; family Ilumatobacteraceae; genus JAENVT01. Next base: position 5,596 of record DATBKA010000264.1, read on the forward strand.
TGCAGTGCTCATGCAATTGCTCCTGTCGTGCACAGAGTGGTGAGGGTCTCGACCAGCAAGCGGTGCTCCGCGCCGTGCACTCGTTCGGCGAGCGCCTCCAGCGTGTCTGATCGGTGGATGGGAACGAGCGCTGTCGCCAGCACGGGGCCGTCGTCGACCCCTTCGTCAGGGACCAGATGCACCATCACGCCGGTGTGGTCGCGGTGCCCGGCCTGGGCTTCTTGCCACGCCCTGGCGATGGCGTCGACGCCCGGCAGGTCTCCAGGAAGGGCGGGGTGAAGGTTGACGACCATTCCCGGGAACCAGCCGAGAAAGCTCATCGAGAG
>DATBKA010000265.1:0-6678 GCA_036556105.1 Ilumatobacteraceae bacterium
TGGCGACGAGAGCTCCCGCGCCGGCGCCGAGACCCATCCCGGCGAGCCAGCCGACGGGACCCCCGAGGAACAGACCGAGGAGGCCGGTCCACACGGCGCCCGAGAGGGCCGAGCTTCCGGCCTGCGGGTCGACGGTTTCGCGCACGTGCACCTTGCCGTCGTCGTCTTTCACCACGACGACCGCGTCGCGCAGGACCAACTGGTGGGCGGCGGACATGCGCGTCAACGCAATGAGGAACTCTTGGGCGCGCAGCACGTCGTCGAACGAGATGCCGAACAAGGCCTCGGTCTGGTCGTCACCGGGGATGTTGGTCATGTTTCACTCATTCCCTCGGGCCTGCAGCCCGAAACCGATCCAGCGAGCGGGGTTCGGGACCCGACGTTGCCGGCCATGGATGGAGCAGCCGGGTAGCGTGAGGCCCGATGGTCGAGCCCAATCTACAGCCGTGTCGAAGGTGGCGCCCCGCGTCGCCGGGCCCGTCGCCAGAGGACTGATCGCTGCTTCGATGACGGAGCATCAGAACACGACGGCCGACGACCTCGATGACCTCGACCTCTTCGTCGAGTTCGCCGCAACGCGCCATCGCTCGATCCGCAATCGCCTCGTCGAGCGGCACATGGGCCTGGCAGCGCACATCGCCAAGCGGTTCAGCAGGTCAGGCGGCACCGAGGACGACCTGCGCCAGGTGGCGATGCTCGGATTGGTCAAGGCCGTCGACCGGTTCGATCCCGAGTTCGGCGTGCCGTTCGCAGCGTTCGCCGGCAGCACGATCGAAGGCGAGCTGAAACGTCACTTCCGTGATCACAGCTGGTCCGTCCGAGTCCCGCGCTCGGCCAAGGAGCTGCACCTGCTGGTGCGGCGCGCCGCCGACGAGCTGGTGCAGACCTCGGGTAGATCCCCCTCCGTCGACGAGATCGCTGCATTCCTGGGAGTCGAACGCGACGACGTGCTGCGCGGGCTCTCCGTGTCGGCGGCGGCGCGAGTGAGCTCACTCAACTCCAGCGGCGGTGACGCCTCGTCTGACACACCGATCGACCGGATCGGTGCACTGGCGACCGAGGACGCCGGGTTCGAACACGCGATGCAGTCCGACATCGTCGAGCGTTTGCTGGCGCGGTTACCCGAGCGCGAACGGACCATCGTCAAGCTCCGTTTCTACGACCAGTTGTCGCAAGCGGAGATCGCTGCCCAGGTCGGGGTGTCGCAGATGCAGGTGTCGCGACTGCTGCGCGCATCGTTCGAACGGATGCGCGGCTGGTTGAGCGACGCCGACGGCTGACCTCGGAGCGAAACTTGTCATCACCCGAACGGGTGATAGTTGGCGCTCGTGCGTGTCAGACGGGAGATCAGCGAGTACGGTTCCGCGCATGTCAGAGATGGGGTCTCAGCTCGAAATCTCGGCCAGCGACCATGGCTGGACGCTGAGCGGCGAGATCGATGCGCACACGGCTCCGACCCTGGCGTCGGCGATGGTCGACCTGCCCTCCGGGATCGTGCGACTCGACATGGCCGACGTGTCGTTCATGGACTCCAGCGGGCTGCGGGTGTTGATGGAGGCCACGGCACGGGCCCGCGACGGTGGCGGCGATCTGGTCGTGGTGCGACCGTCAGCGGCCGTGTCCCGATTGGTCGAGATCAGCGGTCTCGGCGAGCAGCTGCACCTCGACGGCTGAGCGCTACTCGTCGTCGGGTGGGTTGCACAGCAACCCCAGGAAGTACCCGTAGACAAGGTGGAAGATGAGGATCGAAAGCGGCAGCTTCCATCCGTCCGGCGTGTAGAAGCTGAAGAAGCCGAATCCCGACTTCGGCGCATACACGTACGGAACGAGGAAGCCGGCGCTGATGATCGCCATCGAGACGCTGTAGATCACGCCCTTGCCGATGTTCCCGTTGGTGGTGTTGGCCAGCGGTAAACGGGACCGAACGAGCACCGCGAACAAGATCGCGAAGACCACGCCATCGACCATGTGGATCGATTGACCGACGAAGAACGACGCCGGGTCGCCGAACGTGCTGGCCGGCGCGAACAGAACCCCGTTGTACAGCGGCCACGGCACTTGCGGAAGGCCGATCCCGCGCAGGTAGTACCCGACGATCGTCGCCATTTGCACCGCGATGAAGCCGGCGAGCGCCGGCCCGAGGATCGGATGCTCTCCCAACCATCGTTGCCATCTCGCGCTCGGTGCGAGATCCATGCTCTTTCTGATGTCCATGCTCATCACAAACCCCCCAGAGCTCATGAGACCTACACGACGCCCGTGCAGGTGCGTCAAAACGGTACTCCGATTTGTCGTCCCCATGAGTGATCCGCTATATTCCGCCGCCCTCGATCAAGACGCGGGCGGTCACTCAGTGTGTTTCGGGTGGCGGCGCGGTGCTGTTGCGGATGATCAACTCGGTCGGCAGCAGCACGTGACGAACCCGGCCGGTGCCGCCGGTCTTGACCCGCTCGATCGACGCGGTGAGTGCTGCCGCGGCGGCCCGACCCTTGGCGGCGACGTCTTGGCGCACGGTCGTGAGTGCCGGCCGCATCCGTTGCGCCAGCGGATTGTCGTCGAAGCCGACGACGGAGAGCTGCTGTGGGACGGCGAGGCCCAGTGACTGGGCTGTCTGCACGACGCCAAAGGCGAGCACGTCGCTGAAGCACAAGATCGCGGTCGGCGGATCGGTCTGCTCCAGGAGCAGCCGGGCGGCTTGACTGCCGCCGCCGTCGTCGGGCCGCCACTCCTGGACGACGGTCGGCGTGATTCCGGCGGCTTCGAGGGCGTCGAGCCAGCCGAGCACACGTTGCCTGCCGACGTGGCTGATCGCCGATCCGATCGGGTCGGCGATGACTCCGGGCTCGAGGCCAGGATTGGAGGTGACGATGTCGATGCGGCGATGACCGAGCTCGACGAGATGTTGTGCTGCGCTTCGCGCCCCGGCTCGGTCGTCGATGTTGATGCTCGGGATTCCCGGGACGGCGACCTGGTCGACGAACACCAAGGGGAGCTTGCGCCGCTTGAGCCAGTCGACGGCGGTCGTGTGCGTGTTGCACGAGTACACGAGCGCGCCGTCCATCGCCACGTCGCGCGCAGGAATCATCCCCGGCTGTTCGGTGGCGGAGAGCAACGTCAGCGCCATTCCCGTCGGTGCGAGCTCTTCGGCGATGGCGCCGAGGAACGTCGTCGCCACCTCGTCGGTGAACGCGTCTCGCAGCGAATCGGTCAGCAGCACGCCGACTGCACCGGTCGTGCCCCTGGCCAGAGCACGCGCCGAGGGATCAGGGCCGACGTAACCGAGCGCTTCCGCAGCTTCGAGGATCTTGCCGCGCAGCTGGGCGGAGAGTTGATCCGGACGTGAGAAGGCGTTCGACACCGTCATCCGGCTGACGCCGACACGGTCTGCGATCGTCTGCAACGTCACTCGCGCCATCCCCCGATTCTGGCCTGGATCTACGCGGTGGAGTGAACGTTGGTGCACTCCGCGGTCGGGCGACGCTTGGTCAGCCGGGAGAGCATGCTGACCAGAGCGAATGCCCCCTGGTCGCGCGAGCGGGCCCGGGCGGGTCGGCGCGACCGAGCTGGGCGCGCTGTGATCGGCTGCACCGGAGCGTCCGGCAGAGCGCTGAAGGCGAGATCGTCGCGGCGAGTGCGGATCGAGGTTGCGGCGAGTGAGTGGATGAGTTCCATGACGGGTTCCTTTCGTTGTCAGCCCTGTTTCCTTCTTCATCTCTCAATGACTATATCGGTATAGTAACTCCGTTCCTGTACCGGTCAAGTCACTTTCGCCGATTGGGCGTGGGACATCCGTCACGTCTGGTTCGCCGCCGGTGGGCCCACCACGCAAGTGTTGCGGACGCTTCAGCTCGGAGAGTGAGTGGCCTCGGCGTCGCGACCGGCAAGGTCGTCGGCGTCGAACCCGTCGGGCAGCACCAGCTGCTGGCGAGATCGTTCGCGGCGCACGGCGATGACGATCACCTGGAGCGCGCCCGAGACCGGCACGGCGAGCAGCGCGCCGACTATGCCGAACAGCTCGACGGCGAGCAGCACGCTGAGCAAGATCACCAGCGGGTTGACCCGCACCTTGCGGGCCATGATCCACGGGTAGAGGATCCCGTTCTCGATCTGCTGATACAGCACGAAGAACACGAGCGTGACGATGCCCGCCGTCGGTGAGTGCAAGAACGCGGCGATCACGCACACCGCAGCCCCCAGCGTGGCGCCGACGAGCGGGATCAGGTCGGCGACGGCGACGAACAGAGCCAACACGACCGGGCTGGGCACGCCGAGGGCGAGCAGACAAACGAACGCGGCGACCCCGGCGATGAGGCTGATGATCAGATTGCCGATCACGTAGCCGCTGACGGCTGCTGCGGCGTCGCCGGCGACCCGCTGTGCCGACGCCCGTCGCCTGTAGGGAAGCAGCCCGAGCGCCGTGCGGCCGATGGCGCCTGACTGAACCAAGAACAGCGACGTGATCAGCAAGATCGTGACGAACGCGAACAACGCGTTCGCGGCGCGCTCGGCGACCTGCATCGACGATCCACTGAGCCGATCGGCAGCGCGGGCGAGGGTGTCTTCGTTGTCCTTCACGTAGTTGTCGAGGTGCAGTTGCTGCACGAGGTGGCCGACGGGGCCGCGGCCGTTGGCGGCGTCGTGAACGGTCCCCGGCAGATCGGTGATGATGTCGACCAACTGCGTGCGCACCGGCATGATGAACAAGGCGAGGGTGCCGACCAAGATGGCGAGTGTGCTGAGCACGACAACGCCGGTGGCCAGAGCCCGGCGGCCTCCGAGACGGCGATCGACTCGATTGACGAGCGGTGCCAGCACGATGGCGAGGAAGCCGGCGATGGCCGTCCACATGATGATCCGCGTCGCTGCCAGCAATACGAGAAGAAGCAGGTAGGTGACGACGACGACGCCGACGGTGGCGAGGATCGTCCGCCACGGAACGTCGGACCACGAGCGAACCTTGACGGCGGTGTCGACGGTGGGCTCGACTCCTGCGCCAGTGCCTGCCGGCGCACCGTCGGTGAGCGCGCCTGCCGGCACGTACAGGTGATCGTGGTCCTGAGACTCCGTCAGATGCCGCGCCGTATCTTGCACGTGATCAGGACTTCCCTGCGCTGGCCGCGGTCAAACCGCCCTGTGCTCAGCGACCGGGCTCACGTCACTGGATCAAGTTGCCGACAACGTTGATCGCCACGCCGACGATCACGGTCCCGAACAGATACGACAACAGCGCGTGGCGAGTCACGGCCCGGCGCATCGACCGCTTGGACACGCCGGTGTCCGACACCTGGAACGTCATGCCGACCGTGAACGCGATGTACGCGAAGTCGAGGTAGTCGGGAGGGTCGTGGTGGCCGCTGCCGTCGGCGAAAACGATGCCGCCCTCAGGTTGGCGGTAGTACAGGTGCGCATAGCGCAAGACGTACAACGTCTGCACGGTGAACCACGACAGAAACACGGTGAACACCGAGAGACCAGTCGTCGCCGATGCCAGCGTTCCGCTGTGCTGCTGGGCGAAGGAGAGGCCGACGACGACGCCGACGAGACTGACCACGCAGGCGGCAACCATGATGACGTCAGCCGCGGCGCGGCTGTCGTCTTCGCGAGTGGCGACCTGTCGCGTCGCTTCGGCATCGAGGCGCGGCACGAACCACCACACTGACCCGCTGACGAACGCGGCAGCGACATCCCAACCGACGAGAGTGGTCAGTTGCCAAGGGCACCAGATCGCGGTGATCGCGCCTGCCGCTCCGCCCAGCGAGGCGGCGATCAACAAGCGATGGTGCTGATCGAGACGAACGGCGCGTCCCGTGCCCGCCCGCCGTGGCGAATCACGTTGCTCAGGATGAGGCACCGAGCGCAGGCTAACCGTGCCGTCTTCAGGTGCTCGGTTGACTGGGCCCTCGGAATGATCGTTTACGCGTCCTGGGCATCGGGTACTGACCCCCGTTGAAGTCCAACACGAGGTGGTGCCCGGCGTCGGTGACGACGCACGTGGTTCATCCAAAGGAGCACAGATGACGTTCACGGAAGGTCCAATTCACGAGCGCAGAGATGTGATCGTCGAGCCCCCGACCACGCCGATGGTTCGCCAGGCGGTCGTCGAGCAACCCGTCGTCGAGGGGCCGGTTGCCGAAGTCGTCCCCGTGGTGCCTGTACCTGCTGGTCAGGTCAGCACGGCGTACGCAGCGCATTTCGCCCCCGACGCGATCATCGCCGCCCTTGTCGGGTTGGTGATCATGGTCGTCGGACTGATCGCCATCGTGCGCGGCGGCTTCGACGGTCCGATGTCTGACCCGGTCGTGTCCGTGGTCGGATTCACCCACACCACGACGCTCGGGTTGATCGAGATCGGCATCGGATTCTGTCTGCTCGTCAGCGGGGCAACTCGCTCACGGAGCGGCGAGATCCTGTTCGGTGCCATCCTCGGCATCGGCGCATTCGTCGGAGCCGTGCAAGAAGAGTCGTTCCGCGAGTCCCTCGCCCTCGAGTCCGGGATGGCCTGGCTTGCGGTCCTCGGCGCCGTCGTGGTGGTGCTGTCCGCGTTGCTGATGCCTCGCTATCTGCGCCACTCCACGACGATCGCACAGATCTAACCCGGAGCCTGCCTGTGCGAGAGTGGGCGCCGTGGAGGCGCCCACTCTCGGCCCATGGCTACGTGATGCCGCCGATGTAGCGGCG
>DATBKA010000266.1:0-5109 GCA_036556105.1 Ilumatobacteraceae bacterium
CTTGGCATCGGCGACGCGTTGCAGGAGCTTTGTCATCTCAGCGTCGGACACGACCGCGCCGCGGCTGGTGAGTTGCAGGATCAGAGCTTCGGACCCGGACGACTCACTGTGCTCGATCGCGTTGACGATCGACTGCACGACGATCTTGTCGAAGGTGCCGGACACCTGCAGCACATCGACCGGAGGGAGTTGCGACGCATCGGTCTCCTCCTCCGCGTCGAGGGGCGTGGTCGGTGGAGTCGTCGCATGCGCCGACGGTGCGAGCAGCGACGCACCCGCCAGCGCGACAAACGGCGCAAGGAGAAAGGTGATCGCTAGCCTGCGCACAAGTGCCTCCGAAGAGCGAGAATCCGCTGCAGTTCCTGACCAACGCCCACGTCGCCATCGTTGCTGGCAAGGGGGGCGTCGGCAAAACCACGGTAACGGCGGTTTTGGCTCGTGCCGCAGCCGACCAAGGACTTCGCGTCCTCGTCGTCGAGCTCGATGGCAAGCCGGCGTTGGCGTCGCTGGTGGGCGACATCCCGTGCCTGGCGTTGACGCCGCCCGCGGCGCTGGCCGAGTACCTCGAAACGCACGGGCTCGGTCGCGTCGCCAAGCGCCTGGCCACGAGCGGTGTGATCGAGGTCGTTGCCACAGCTGCGCCAGGCATCGATGACATCGTTGTGCTCGGGAAGATCAAACAGCTCGAGCAGTCGCGTGCCTACGACTTGATCGTCGTCGATGGGCCCGCTGCCGGTCATGCGATCACGTTCCTCAAAGCACCGGCGAACTTGCTGAAGCTCGTGCGCGGCGGCCCGATCCGCAGCCAGGCGACAGAGGTCGCCGAGTTGCTGGCCGACCGCTCGCGCAGCCAGGTGATCCTCGTCACGATGCCGGAGACGACACCCGTCAACGAGGTCATCGAGACGGCTGAGGCGTTGATTCGTGATCCAGGGCTGCATCTCGGTCCCGTGGTGGTCAATGCATTCGAGGACGGCAAGGAGCTCGCCGTTGCGGCCGCGGCGGTTGGATCGCCGATGCGACGCGCTGCCGAGTACCGCAATGCCCGTCGCGACTTGCATCGGCGGGAGAGCCGTCGCCTGGACGACGCGCTCGACCTGCCGATGGTGCGCCTGCCGATGCTCGCCTCGCCCGTCCTCGATCGCGACTCGATCGCTGAACTCGCTGCAGCGCTCGAGATGCACCAGTCGTGAGCGACCTCGAGCAGATCCTGCAGACGGCCGAGGTCGTCGTCTGCTGTGGATCGGGAGGGGTGGGCAAGACCACGACGGCTGCTGCTCTCGGCTTGCAGGCCGCGCATCTCGGACGGCGGTGTGTGGTCGTCACCATCGACCCGGCCAAGCGCCTCGCCGATGCACTGGGCGTTCCCGGCGGGTTGACCAACGATCCCGTTCAACTACCGGTCGGGGACGGCACCGGCGAGTTGTGGGCGTTGATGCTCGACACCGCGTCCACGTTCGACGGGCTGGTGATCGCCAACGCCGCCGACGACGAGCAAGCAACACGAATCCTCACCAACGGGTTCTACCGCAACATCGCTGGCCGGCTCGGTGGCACTCAGGAGTACATGGCCGCCGAACGGCTGCTCGCGCTGCACGTCGACGCGCGGTTCGACCTCGTCATCGTCGACACGCCGCCCACGCGCAACGCTCTCGACTTCCTCGATGCGCCGCGCACGTTGGCTCGGTTCATCGACCATCCCGTCTTCAAGCTGATGATGATGCCGACGCGTCGTGGCATGCGCGTGTTGAGCCTCGCCGCGCAACCGCTGCTGAAGACGATCGGCAGAGTCATCGGAACGGAGGTGTTGGCCGACGCGGTGGCGTTCTTCCAAGCGTTCGATGGCATGCAGGGCGGATTCCGTCATCGCGCCGACGAGGTGATCGACCTGTTGCACGGTGACGGCACACGGTTCGTGCTGGTCGCCTCACCGCGGGTCGACACGATCGACGAGGCCCGGTTCTTCGCCGGTCGCTTGGTCGACAAGGACCTCGAAGTTGCCGCCGTCATCGTCAACCGAGCCACACCCGACTTCGGCGCCCCACACGGCCGGCGGTCGAAGGATCCCGACAAGGCCGCGTTGCACGACAACCAGGCCGAGTTGCACGCTCGCTCGATCGGCGAGCACGAGCACGTCGCCCCGCTGGTTGCCGACACCGGTAGGGAGCCGGTGTGGGTGCCGCTCCTGGCCTCCGACGTGCACGACGTCGTCGCCCTGTCCGAGATCCGCGCCCTGCTCTTTGCTGGTTCCCCTGCCGCGCCGGTCAGCCGGTAGGGTCGCAGCCGTGCACATCCTGGTCGCCGCCGATGCCGACTACGTGATCAACGACGTTGCCGCCGCCCTGGGCGGGCCCGAGGTGTCGTTCACGATCTGTCGCGAGGGACGTGAGGTCGCCAGCGTGGTGGAAGGGCGCACGCCCGACCTCGCCGTGCTCGACCTGCAGATCGGGTCGATGGGCGGGATGGCCGTCACGATGGGCTTGCGCCTCGACGAGAGCGCCGGCCGGCTGCCGCGGATCAACGTGTTGATGCTGCTCGACCGCCGCGCCGACGTGCATCTCGCCAAGCGCTGCGACGCCGACGCCTACCTGGTCAAACCGCTCAACCCGCTGATGCTCAAACGCGCTGCGAAGGCGGTGGTCGACGGCAGCCGTCAGGCAGCGTCACAGCAAACGGCTGAGGAAGTCCCCGCTACCACGGGATAGATTGCTCGGGCTACGGGGTGTAGCGCAGCTTGGTTAGCGCGCCACGTTCGGGACGTGGAGGCCGGGAGTTCAAATCTCCCCACCCCGACTGGTCGGCGGCTGCGTCGTGTGAAGCCAGGCACCGAATCTTCGGACATTCCGAAGATTTCGTGACTGCGTGTCGTCTGAAGCAGCCCGGGACGCTCACCCTCCGCACCGGCGGGCATCACGAATGTGGTATGAACGCGCCACGCCAATCGCAGGGGGCGGTCGGCTGGGACATTGGGGGGTCGGCATGAACGACTCAAAGTGGGCGCGCTACGCGGCCATTGGCGGCGTGGCGTTTGTGGTGCTCAACATCATCGGCGCGATCCTCTCTGGCTCACCGCCGTCGGGAAACGACTCAGCGACCAAGATCGCCAACTACTACGTTGACAAGGGCGACGGACTCAAGGCGGCGCTGTGGCTCGGTGGGCTGGCATCAGTCGGTCTGCTGTGGTGGTTCGGGTCGCTGTGGCGACGCATGAGCCGTGCCGAGGGTGCCGCTCACCGGTTGTCGGTGATCTCGCTGCTCGGACTTGGCCTCGGAGGGGCGCTCTTCTTGGCATCGGCGGCGGTCAACGCGGCGATCGCGATGCGCACCGCCGACGTCGGCGAGGGTGCACGGGTCTTCTACACCCTGAGCCTGGTGCTCCTGGCCGGGGCGGGCTTCGGCCTCGGCATCCACCTGCTCGCCACCAACATTCTGGGGTTGCGCTCCAAGATGCTTCCGTCGTGGCTGAGTTGGCTGGGTGTCGTGGCCGGCTTGGCGTTTGTCCTCGCCGGCGTGCTCGGATCGGCGACCGACGATGCCTCAGGGCTCACGGCCGGCTTCATCGGCTTCATCGGCTGGTCGGTGTGGATCCTTGGTGTCAGCGCGGTCTTGTGGCGCGACACGCCGGAGTCGGCGAACTAGCCCTCGCAGACCTCCTGCGTCCGCACGATTACAGTCGCACTCGCTGGGACGGAGGGCGAGATGGGCGAGAAGGGGAAAGTCAAACCGCCGGATCTGCCGAAAGGCGCACCGCCGGAGCTCAAGGACTTTCTCGCCTGCAAACGCCTGACGGTCGAGCTAGACCTGGCGACGCTCGACTGGTTGCCGGCTCCGCCGGGGGTACCGAAGGAGCTCGCCCCGTCGGTCACGGTCGAGCCCGGAACGACACCGAACACTGCCACGGCCAGCGTCGGGTGGGGGTTCATCTCGCTGTCACTGCCGGTGAGCCTGAGTAGCGACGGGCAGCTCAACGTCGACACCACACAGCTGCCCAACATCGAGAAGCTGAAGGACAACATCGACAACTGGGTGAAGAAGTTCAACGACTCGTTGAAGGCCAACGGCAAGCGGCTGAGCGGCTTCACCATCAACGGCACGAAGCTCACATTCACCAAGGCCGCAATCGCCGCGACTGGAACGGCGGCGACGCCTCAGACACCAGCTCAGCCTCCCCCACCAACGACACCGACGACACCAACGACGCCGGGGACGACGACGCCCAGCGACGGCAGTTCTGCCCCCGGAAAGGGGTGCCTGATCGGCGTGCTCGCCATGGTCCTCGTCGGCGCCTTGGGTGCCGGCATCTACTTCGTCACCACGGACGACGACAACAAGGCGACGGCTCCGGCGGCGTCCGACGCACCCGCCGTGGCGAGCACGTCGTCGACATCAGCATCGACGACGTCGACCTCGTCGACGACTTCGTCCACCGCTGCTGTGGCGGTCGCCGAGGATTGCCGCAACCTCGACTTCATGGTGAACTGGTCCACGGTCGGAGCCAACCCGGGCTGCACCTGGATGGGACCGATCGAGCCCTGCGACCCTTCGCGCCTCCCGTGTGGGGTGGGTGCGACGTCACCCTTCTTCGTCGTCGACCAACGCACGGTCATCGATCACGGCGGCGGACCGGTCGATCCGCTGACGGGTTTGCAGGGACCGTCCGCCGCCGGGCACGCGGTGTTCATCGGGGCAGGACCCGACGAAGGTGTTATGAGGATCTCGTCGCTCTGCGATGGTCAGCTGATCACTGGCCAAATCCCGTACGTTCCCGGCACCGTGGGCCTCGTGATGCACTCCTTGTTCCACTTCGGGCCCTGCACCACCGACTCCCTGGAGTTCCAGAGTGGCAGCGACGTCGTCGATCTCTTCCCGGCTCTCGCCGATCCGACCTTCACCGTGGGCCCGAATGAAGTTCCCCCGGAGATCTTCGACCCATCGGTCTTTGATCCGCTGGCCACCGACCCTCGTTGGGGGGACTCCACGGCGACGTTTCTGAGCACGATGTCGGAGTCGACCTTCGACTGCATCACCGCCCAGATAGAGCGCTTGGCGTATCGCTCTGTGGGCTGCGCCAACGGCCAGCGGGTGTGGAGATACCGCGCCGAGTTTCCC
>DATBKA010000267.1:0-8114 GCA_036556105.1 Ilumatobacteraceae bacterium
GCCTCGACGGGCGCCTGCATGCAGGTCTGCCCCGAGGTGTTCGAGGTGCGCGCCGACGGCTATCTCTATGTGTTGCAAGACGAGCCTGCCGAGGAGCTGCGCGATAGTGTCCTCGCCGCGGCCAACATGTGCCCGACGCAGGCGATCACCGTCTCCTGACGGTGCATCTGGCCTGCAAGAGGGGCTCAAGAAAGGCAAAACCCAAGCCGATACCCAATTTGCAAGCGGGCGAAACCTAAACCAGTCGTAAGACGTGTCATTGCAAATCGATGACAGAAAGGTGTCACCCGTGGAACGTCGAGTCAGGATCACCTACGCGGTATCCGCCACGGCAACCCTGTGTACGGCGTGTCTCGCCGTTGCCGCAGTTGCCGGAGGTCTGTTCGCACACGCCGCACCGGCTGCGAACGGCGGTGTCAAGCAGGTCGAGAACGTCGACGAGTACGTCGTGGTGCACTCCCCCGACACGACGACGGCAACCGCCGTCACACAGGCCGTGTCAGCGGCGTTGATCGCCACCGCGCCGAGTGCTCCACCAGCTACCGAGCCTGCAACGACCGTGGCAACCACTGCCGCGGCCCCCGTGGTCACGTCAGCTGTGGTCGCCGCTCCGGCCGAGACTGAGGCTCCGCCGACGTCGACAGAATCGCAACCGGAGATGACCCAGCGCAGGCCGAGCAGCGATTCGCCGACCCGCGTCCGTGACCGCTCCGACGACTCCGAGCGCGAGGACGAGGGCGACGACGACGATCATGAGCACGAGGATGACCACGAGCACGAGCACGAGGACGACGACTGATCATCACTCGAGTTGTGCCCGAATCCGCATGTCGGATTCTTGACGAGAACTTGTTTCAGCAGGGAAAGCGAGGTGTCGATGACAGTGTGACCTAGGCCCACTCTCCCGGGGGCTTAAGACTTAGATGTCAGTTTGATGACGGAAGGTGGTCGCGTGGAACGCCGGCTAGCTATCACTTACTCAGTCTCAGCCACCGCAACTCTCGGGATCGCCTGCTTCACGTTTGCCACCCTTGGAGGCGGCATCTTCGTGAGTGCCGCTCCCAAGTTGAACGGAGATGGGAAATCGGTCGAGTTCATCGACGACTACATCGTGCTTCACTCCTCTTCCACCACCCTCGCTCCCGACCAGACCACCATCGCCGTCGACGCCAGCCTGCTTCCAGCACCCGCGCCGGCCTCCCCACGCGCTGCAGCGCAGGGCGGCAGTGCGACCGCGGCACCGGTTCTGGACGCTGTCGCTCCGGGCGTCTCGCCCGACGCGGTGGTAGCGCCGGAGGCGCCGGCATCGGCGACGCCGGAAGTCGCCCCCGACCAGGGTCCGGCACCAGCGCCTGCGCCAGCTCCTGCCGAGGCACCGAGCCCTGCGGCGTCGCCGCCAGCAGCCACGCCGACGGTCACCACCTCGCCGAAGCCTGCTCCTGCGCCGGCCCCGGCACCGACCACGACCGTGCCCCACGCGACCACGACGACCCTTCCCAAGACCACGACCACCGCCCCCAGCAGTTCGCTGCCGCCGGGCGCGAGGATTCCGAGAGATTGGCCCTCGGGCAGGCCGATCCCACCCATCCCGCCCGGCTGCAGGGAGCCGCAACTCGAAGACAACGGAGTGTGGAACTGCGATGAGTGAGCTGAACGAGCAACAGCTGGCCCGTCTCGCCAAGCTGAGCAAGGCCGGCCGCGCCAATCCTGCCGCGGGCGCTGCACAGCAGCGCGTCACGACGCAGGCTGCGACACCGGCGGCTCCGCCGGCGCCGCCCGCCACGACATCGACCGCACCGCCGGCGCCACCAGGGCCCTGGAGCCCACCCGTTGGGCCCGCGGTCACGGCCAGCGCAGCTGCGGCGGTCGCCAAGGTATCGCCGACTCCCAAGGCCGAGTCGGTGATCCATCCCTACGAATCGACGTCGGCCATCCCGATCATCGACAAGCACACGAGCGTGGCGATGTACGGAAGCCGACGCCGGCACGTTGCCGCCGCAGGCCGGATCCTCGCCACGGGGTTGGCCACGTCCGGGTTCCTCGCCGCGATCGCCTCGCTCGCCACCGCCGACGCCCGCGCCGACGAAGCCAAGGCTGCCGATGCGGCACCGCCGACGACCCTGCTGGAGACCATCCACCGCGTCGTCTACGTGGACGAGTATGGCAACCCGATCGATCCGCCGACGACGCTCGCCGGCGTCGACCCGACCGCTGCCTCCACCACGGTTGGCGCGGTCGTCGATCCCACCGCGGTTGTCGATCCGACGGCCGCGACGACCTCGCTGCCGGCTGACGGCGTCGTGCCACTCGCCCCCGCGCCTGCACCGGCGCCAGGTGTGCCCACCTTGCCGGGCACCAAGCCGGCTCCGGCACCCACGCCGGGCGCTCCGGCACCGGCACCGGCACCGGCGCCAGCACCGGCCCCAGGCGCACCTGCCCCCGCCCCGGCGCCGGCACCGTCTCCATCACCTGCCCCGGCGCCCGCTCCCGCTCCCGCCCCGTCTCCATCGCCGGCACCGGCACCGGCACCGGCTCCCGCACCAGCACCAGCACCCGCGCCGGCCCCTGCACCAGCACCAGCACCAGCACCGGCTCCCGCACCAGCACCGGCTCCCGCACCAGCACCCGCGCCGGCCCCGGCCCCTGCACCCGCGCCGGCGCCGGCGCCGCCCCCCGCTCCGGCGCCATCGCCGCCGCCCGTCCACGGCAGCTGATCCCACTGGTCATGTGATTACACAACGCACGTGGCACAGATCGACCGCACGACTCATGGGGTCACAGACCGAGATCCTCATCGATGGGTCCGCGGACCTGATCGCCGTCGGTTTCGAACGGCTCCGGCAGCTCGAGCGGACATGGAGCCGCTTCATCCCCGAGAGCGAGCTCAACCGATTGCAAGCCTGGCGGGGCTGGCTGGAGTGCAGTGACGATCTCGTTGCTGCACTCCAGTGGTGCCTGCGCATGCACGCCGAGACGGACGGCCTCTTCGATCCGTCGATCCGTACGAGCCTCGAACACCTCGGCTACGACCGCACGTTCGACGACATCGAGCCTTCCGAGGAACCTGCGGCCGCGGTCGGGCCTGCGCCTGGGATCGCCGGTCTGGAGATCGACGGCAACCGCGCCCGCATCGGCCCGGGACTGTCAATCGACCTCGGCGGGATCGGCAAGGGGCTCGCCGCCGACATCGTCGCCGATGAGTTGATCGCCGCAGGAGCCAACTCCGCGTACGTGAGTATCGGCGGTGACATCCACGCCGTCGGAGAGCCCGTCGATGAAAGCGGCTGGAACGTGCCGTTACTCCATCCGATGAGCGGCCAGCCCGTTGCCCACCACACTCTCTTCGCCGGAGCGCTCGTGATGAGCACCACTGCCCTGCGTCGTTGGCGACGAGGCGGCGTCGAGCACCACCACCTGATCGACCCGCGCACTGGCAAGTCAGCCGCGTCTGACCTCGTCGCCGTCGCCGTCGCCGACCAGAGCGCTGCGCGCGCCGAAGCCTTGGCCAAATCTGCGATCATCGTTGGCTGTGCGCAAGGCGCAGCACTGTTACGATCGGCCGACGTGAAGGCCTGGTTGATCAGCGCCGATGGCGTCGAAGTGATCCAGGAGCACGGATGATCGCGGTCACCTCCAAGCTGTCGTGGTACGTGGCCCGTTCGAGCGGCATCGTCGCCTGGGCCACCGTCACGGCCAGCATCTTGTGGGGCCTCACCCTGTCCGGTCGGCTGGTGCGCAAGCGCGGCGTGCCCGCCTGGCTGCTCGATCTGCATCGCTACCTCGGCACGCTCTCGGTCGTCTTTGTCGCCGTCCACCTCGGCGGCCTGTGGACCGACAACTTCGTCTACTTCGGCTGGAGAGAGCTGTTCATCCCGATGAAGTCGCCGTGGAAGACGGGCCCTGTTGCGTGGGGCATCGTCGGCTTCTACTTCCTCGTCGCCATCCAGATCACGTCGTGGATGATGCGCCACATGAAGCGCAAGATCTGGCACGCGATCCACCTCACCAGCTTTGCGCTGTGGATCACGGCGACAGTGCACACCTTCACCGCGGGTCAGGACCGGCACAACACGCTCCTCCAGTGGTTCGTGCTCGGGTCGACCATCCTCGTTCTGCAGCTCGCCTTGTTCCGCCTGATCACGATGCGCAGCGCGCAGAAGTGGGCGTTGCGGCCCGAAGAGCCCAAGCGCGGGGCGGACCGGGTCACCACCGGTTAAGTTCGTCGGTGATGTCGTTTCCCACCAAGCTGAACGCGGCGTGGAAGGCGTCGAACTCGATGTTGTGCGTCGGTCTCGATCCCGACCCGGCACTCCTGCCCGCACCATTCAGCGGCTCCGCCGACCCGGCATACGAGTTCTGCAAAGCGATCGTCGACGCCACGGCCGAACACGTCTGCGCGTTCAAGCCGCAGTTCGCCTACTTCGCTGCGCAGGCAGCAGAGTCTCAGCTCGAGCGGCTGTGCACGTACATCCGCGACACGTATCCGAACGTGGCGCTGATCCTCGACGCCAAACGCGGCGACATCGGTCCGACCGCCGAACAGTACGCACGCGAAGCCTTCCTTCGGTACGGAGCCGATGCCGTCACCGTCAACCCCTATCTCGGCACCGACTCGATCACGCCATACCTCAACTACGCCGACCGCGGCGTGTTCGTGCTGTGCCGCACCTCGAATCCCGACAGCGGCGACTTCCAGTCGCTCGAGCTCGACGGCGATCCACTCTTCGTCCATGTCGCCAGGCGAGCCGCTGCCGTGTGGAGCAAGGCCGGAGGTTGCGGGCTCGTCGTCGGTGCCACCTACCCGGGCGAGCTCGGCATCGTCCGCTCGATCGTCGGTGACATGCCGATTCTCGTCCCGGGAATCGGTGCGCAAGGCGGTGACATCGAGGCGACCGTTGCTGCCGGTCGGCGCGACGACGGGTTCGGCATGGTGATCAACTCGTCGCGGGCAATCCTCTACGCGTCGTCGGGCGCAGACTTCGCCGAAGCTGCCGCTCGGCAAGCACTGGCAACCGGCGATGCGATTCGTCGTTGCGCGGCGCTCGATCAGCAGGTCAGCGCGTCGACCGAGATGATGCCAGGAGCCACGCGCAACTGAGCCAGCACGTCGTCGCCGACCTCTGACGATGGCGCGATCAGCATCACGGCCGTTCCTGCGTCGGCGGCGGCACCAACATCCATGTCGGCGATGTTGACGCCGGCGTTGCCGAGCAACGTGCCGACGATGCCGATCACGCCGGGCCGATCGTCGTTCTTGACCATCAGCATGTGATCGGCAGGCGGCACGTCGACGCTGTGCTCGTCGATCATCACGATGCGCTGCTCGCCGCGGCGGCCGACGAGGGTTCCCGACAATGACCGCCCGGCACCGCGCAACGTGATCAGGTTGACGAAGTCGGGCGACGTGGCGCAGTTCGTCTCGCGAACCTCCAAGCCATGGTCCTTGGCGAGCTGTGGCGCGTTGACGAAGGTGACCGGCTCGTCGGTGACCGAGCTGAAGAACCCCTTGATCGCGGCCAGGGTGATGATGCGCGTGTCGTAGCCGGCGATATCGCCTTCCGTGCAGATCTCCAACTGGCCAGGGGCTCTCCCGACCAACGAGGCGAACAGCCGGCCGAGGCGTTCCGCCAGGGGCAGGAAGGGTCGCATCGTCTCGTTGGCCTCGGCCGCGTCGAGGTTGACGGCGAACGGCACGAACTCTCCGGCCAAGGCGAGCTGAACCATGTCGGCGATCGTGTCGCCGGCCTTGTCCTGCGCCTCGCGAGTCGATGCCCCGAGATGGGGCGTGACCACTACCTGCGACATCTCGAACAGCGGCGATGCGACCGTGGGCTCGACGGCGAACACGTCGAGCGCGGCTCCGGCGATGACGCCGTCGCGAACCGCCTCGGCGAGCTGTGCCTCGTCGACGATCCCGCCACGGGCAACGTTGATCAGACGCATCGAGGGCTTGGCCTTCAACAAGAGGTCGCGGTTGATGAGGCCGGTCGTCTCCTTGGTCTTCGGTAGGTGGATGGTGAGGAAGTCGGCCTCGGCGACCGCTTGATCGAGCGACAACAGCTCGACGCTCATCTGCCGCGCCTTGTCGAAGGAGACGTACGGGTCGTAGGCGACGACACGCATGCCGAAGGCCCTGGCCCGCTCGGCGACGAGCTTGCCGATGCGCCCGAGCCCGATGATGGCCAACGTCTTGTCGGCGAGCTCCACACCTTCCCAACGGGAGCGTTCCCATCGCCCGGCCGTCAACGCCGAGTGCGCCTGAGGAACGTTGCGCGCTTGTGCGAGCAGCAACGCCATCGTGTGCTCGGCCGCCGAGATCACGTTGCTCTGCGGCGCATTGACGACCATCACCCCGCGGCGAGTGGCTGCCTCCACGTCGACGTTGTCAAGCC
This sequence comes from Ilumatobacteraceae bacterium, assembly GCA_036556105.1. Classification (GTDB taxonomy): domain Bacteria; phylum Actinomycetota; class Acidimicrobiia; order Acidimicrobiales; family Ilumatobacteraceae; genus JAENVT01. The sequence continues at coordinate 6,393 of DATBKA010000267.1, forward strand.
CGATGCCGGCGCGCCCGATGACCAACAACTGGTCGGCGTGCTCCAAGACCTCGGCCGTGACTTGCGTCGCCGAACGGATGATCAACGCCTGCGCGCCGCGAATGTTGGCGAGCAGCGCGCTGAGGTCGAGCTGCACGTCGACGTCGTGACCCGCAGCACGCAGTCGGTCGAGACCGGCATCGGCGACTACTTCGGTGACGAGGATTCGAGCCATCGTCCCATCGTTACCAGCACGAGGGGCGTTGCCAAAACCAGTGGACGATCTGTTCATCTCCGTCGCCCACCGCTATGTTGAGCCGACCACCTCACCCTGCCCGACCCCATGGAGGTTCGATGCCGTTTCCGTTCCTGTCCGAGGAGTGGATGAATGCCGCGAAAGCGATCCGCGAGAAGTACGCAGGCCAGACCTCCGAGATCACGATCAGCGTGCGCATGAACCAGGTCATCACGGACTCGCCGTTCGGTGACGGAGACATCAAGCTCTACCTCGACACGTCCTCGGGCAGCCTCGTGATGGAACCAGGCGAGCTCGACGCGCCCGACCTGACGCTCACGACCGACTACGAAACCGCCAAGAAGATCTTCGTCGATCAGGATCAAGCTGCAGGCATGCAGGCGTTCATGGCCGGCAAGATCAAGGTGCAAGGCGACATGATGAAGATGATGGCGATGCAGACCTCGATGCCTCAGGACGAAATCGCCAAGACGATTGCCGCCGAGGTCAAAGACATCACGCTCTGACGTCGAGGTCCGTGAACCGATCCTGAATATCTGGGCGCCACACTCGCCCGTTTCACCAGGTGCGGTGTTCGGTTCGGCACCCAGTTCCGAACGTCGTCCGGATCGGACAACTTGACGCTGAGATCTGGGCGCCAAGCTCCGTTCACAGCGCCACGCCCACTCAGAAGCGCGGCACCCAGATCGCCGCGGGGAGCGGAGGTGCACGGTAAAAGCCTCGTCGAGTCCGCTGTCGTTGACGTCACCCTGGCTGAGATGTCGCAGGCGATGACGGTTCGGCCGAGTCGTCCGGCTGCGTGGCGGAACAGACCGACTTGCAGACCCTTGGCGAGTAACTGGTGAGGCCGGGCGTGGTGAATGCCACCCATTCCTCGGCGAGATGGGCGTACAACTCACCGGCGGCGCGGGCTTCGTCGGCGGTAGCCGACACTCCGTAGTCCCACGTACCGACGTCGCGGGGCAGCGCCGCAACCCATCGCCGGAAGTCCTCACAGCAGCTTACGAAGTCCGGTATTCCGATGACGCGGTTCCATTCGTGGATGCCGTCGGCGCCAACGACGAACGTGAGCGTGATCGGCACGGGTTCTCGACTGGCCGCTTGGGTCACCGCGTCGTGTTCGCCGTACTCGCAAACGATCGTCACTTCGTCGGTCTCCGCGACGCTCGTCGAGCCGGGTTGCGTCGGAAGCGGCGCACTGGCGTTCGGGCCCGGACCGCTGCAGGTATCGTCGATCAGCTGCGTTCCCCCAGCGGTCTTCCACTCCAGCGCCAACGCGAACTCCTCGAGCGTGCCCGCAGGGTTGCCGCCGCCGTACCACCGGTCGGTGAACGTCGCGCTGGGCGCGAAGAGGGCGAGCACACCTGCGACGTCGCCAGCGTTGTACCGCTCGACGTACTCGCGCGCGATCGACATCGCGTCGGAGAGACCGAACAGCTCCTGGGTGGTCGGGGGCGTGTCGACCGGCCTGCTAGGTGAGTCGTCGC
>DATBKA010000268.1:0-2129 GCA_036556105.1 Ilumatobacteraceae bacterium
GGCCTGCTCGCCGACCTCGAGGCGGTCGGCGCCACGGTGCTCGCCAACGCCTGCGGGCCGTGCATCGGGCAGTGGGCGCGGCCCGAGAGCCTCACCGGGCAGCCCAACACGATCGTCAACTCGTACAACCGCAACTTCCCGAAGCGCAACGACGGCTCCGCCAACACGCTGAGCTTCGTCATGTCGCCCGACACCGTGATGGCGCTGGCGCTGGCCGGCCGGCTCGACTTCGATCCGACCACCGAGACGCTCGCCGCCCCGGACGGCTCGGAAGTGCTGCTCGATCCACCGATCGGTGAGGTCCTTCCAGACAAGGGCTACGACCCAGGTCAGAACACGTTCACGCCGCCCCCGGAGGACGGGTCTGACGTGGCTGTCGAGGTCTCGCCGACCAGCGAACGCCTGCAGCTGCTGCAGCCGTTCCCGGCGTGGGACGGCAACGACTACTACAACCTGCCGATCCTGATGAAGGCCAAGGGGAAGTGCACCACCGACCACATCTCCGCCGCCGGCAAGTGGCTCGCCTACCGCGGCCATCTCGAGAACATCAGCGGCAACCTCTTCCTCGGCGCAGTCAGTGCCTTCGACCGCCCGGTGGGAGAAGGCGTCGACTTCCGCGACGGCAGTCCCGACACGCTGCCCAACCTGGCCCGCAAGTACAGCGCGGCCGGCGTGCGTTGGGTGGCGATCGGCGATCGCAACTACGGCGAGGGATCCTCACGCGAACACGCGGCGATGGAGCCGCGCTTCCGCGGCGGGGTCGTGATCCTGGCCCGCAGCTTCGCTCGCATCCACGAGACGAACCTCAAGAAGCAAGGGCTCGTACCGCTGACGTTCGCCGACCCCGCCACCTATGACCTCATCGAGGAGAGCGACCGCATCAACGTCCTCGGTCTGCCGCCAGTGCCCGGCCGCAACGTCCGCTGCGAGATCGTCAAGCCCGACGGCGAGGTCATCTCCTTCGAAGGTGTGCACACGTTCAGCGACGAGCAAGTCGAATGGTTCAAGTCGGGCTCGGCGCTCAACGTCGTTCGCCGCAAAGTGGCCGAAGGCAAGCACTGATGTTCGGCGATAGGGCCGACCAGTGGAGTTGATCGACGCCTTGCGGTCGACCGCTTCGGCGCGTCGGTTCACCGACCAGGCGGTCGACGACACCGTCGTCGCCGAGATCCTCGACGACGCCCGATTCGCTCCGAGCGGAGGCAATCGCCAGCCGTGGCGGGTGGCAGTCATCAAGAACACCACGACGCGGCGCAGGCTGGCCGACCTGATGACGGTCGTGTGGCACGAGTACGTCGGTCAGCCACAAGACCCGGCACATGCGCCGTTCGCGTTCGGACGCTCGGCGGGCGCAGCGCCGATCGCCACACCCAACGAACTTCTCGACGACATCGAGCGCGTCCCCGTCGTCCTCGCCGTCGCCGCCGATCTGCGCAAGATCGCCCTCATGGATGGCCAGCTCCAGCGGCCACCGATGACTGGCGGTGCGTCGATCTACCCGTTCTGCTGGAGCATCCTGCTCGCGGCGCGTGCCCGAGGCCTTGGCGGAGTGATGACCACGTTCCTGTCCCGCGCCGAGGTCGACGCCACCGAAGTGCTCGCCCTCCCCACCGACCATGCGCTCGTCGCCACCGTGTTCCTGGGCCACCCGACCCGAGTGGTCACCAAGCTCAGCCGCAATCCGGTGTCGACGTTCGCCACGGTCGATCGCTTCGACGGGCCGAGCCTGACGTGACCGAGCTCGCACCCGATCCCGAGCTGCAACCCGCGGCGGACGAACTGCCGACGCTCCACTCCTTCCTCGACTTCCAACGCACCGTCCTGATCCGCAAGGCCGAGGGCATCACCGACACGCAGGCGCGGACGACGATCGAGCCGAGCGACCTGTCGCTTCTCGGATTGATCCGGCACATGGCCGAGGTCGAGCGCAACTGGTTCAAGCGTCGCTTCGCCGCCCTCGACGCGCCGCCGCTGTACTACGGCGACCACGACGCCGACGGCGACTTCCATCCCCTTGCGTCCGAGACCCTCGACGAGGCTTTGACGGCGTTACACGCCGAGATCGACTTCGCTCGCCACATCACCGCCGGCAAACCCGCGGACACGTTGGCGGCCGGGGTGCCGGCGAC
>DATBKA010000269.1:0-10699 GCA_036556105.1 Ilumatobacteraceae bacterium
CGTGCTCGTCGTCGACGACAACAGCCCCGACGGCACGGCGACGCTCGCCGAGGAGACGGCAGCGGAGCTGGGACGGATCAAGGTGGTGCGCCGCGCCGGCAAGCTCGGCCTGGGCGCCGCCTATCGCCACGGCTTCACCACGGCGTTCGACGAAGGTTACGACACGATCGTGTCGATGGACTCGGACTTCTCCCACGACCCGGTGGTCATCCCGACGATGCTCGGCCTGTTGGAAGGTGGTGCCGACGCCGTGATCGGCTCGCGCTACGTCACCGGCGGTGCGACCGTCGACTGGCCGCTGCGTCGAAGGCTGCTGTCGCGCTGGGGAAATCGCTACACCGCCGCCGTGTTGCGCTTGCCGGTCAGCGACTGCACCTCCGGATATCGCGCCTACCGGCGTGACGCGCTGCGCGCCATCGACCCGGCAACCACCACGGCGGAGGGCTACGCGTTCCTCACCGAGTTGGTCCGCAAACTGATCGCCAATGGTTCGTCGGTCGTCGAGACGCCGATCACGTTTCGCGATCGGCGCTACGGCACGTCGAAGATGTCCGGCCGGATCATCGCCGAGTCGATGCTGTTGGTCACGAAGTGGGGCGCGCGCGACGTGCTGCGCCGCAAGCGTCAGCCGACTCGATAGACGCGCGGCTCCAGCGGCTCGGTGCGCCCGATGCGCAGATCGGCGCGGACGACGTCGTCGAACTCGATCGGGCGGCGTCGCTTCCGACCAAGCAGCGGGAGCGTCACCACCGAGGTCAGCACACGGCCGGCCAACGTCTGCCCGGCGTGGTGCTGAACCACTGCCGCGTCGGCAATCGCCAGCATCTCGCTCGAGGGCGCGCCGACCACTCGACAGGCGACGGAGTCGCGCCACGGAAGCTCGATGATGCGGTGCTCCAGATTGCGATCGAGCAAGTCCGCCAACGGTTGACGCAGCCCGCTGGCGGTCAGATAGCGATCGATGTCGGGATCGAAGTAGGCGGTCTGCTTGGCCGTGAACACGAGCACGTCGTCTTGGCGCGTCACCCACCACAGATGGGTGGGGAAGTCGACGATCTTGGCGCTCGCCGCTTCCGGAACCTCGATGTACCCGGCCTTGGCAACTCGGGTCAGCTCGCTGATGACGCGGTCCGGATGGTGAACGTGCTCCAGCACGTGCGAGCAGATCGCATAGTCGAAAACGCGATCGGCGAACGGCATCGACTCCGCGTCGGCGTCGAACAGCGGCCGGTCGACACGTGCTCGAGCGCGCCCGGAGCGCTGCGCGGAATGGTTGTCGTCGACGAAGCGATCGAGCAACACGTCGGCACGCCAGTGCGGCTTGTCACCGCTGCCGACGTCGAGCACCAGCGCGTGGCGATCGACGGGCACCGAGATGCGGCGACGATAGAACGACCGGAGTTGGGCGGCGATGCTCACGCCGAACACCGGTGGAACAGGCGCACGAGACCATTCTCGTAGCTCTTGACCTGACAGAAGTCGGCGCGCAGCACCTGATTCGGCTCGTCCGACCCGTAGTCCATGGAGCTGTTCGGCTCGCGCCAACCATCCCAGAACCCGGTGAGGATGACCCAATCGGACGAAGCCACTTCGGAGGCGAGTCGTGAGCCAGTGGCGTTGGCCAGACCAGGATCCATCTCGATGAAGTACGTCGCCGGGGTCAGCTCCGGGAACAGGTAGTAGAAGAACGCGTCGCTGTACCACGTGCGCCGCAGATCGCTCGGACCGACGAGCAGGCGTTCGCCCGGCTTCGACATCTGGTCGAGATCGGCGATCACGTCGCGGCTGGCCAAGTACGGGCCATAGTCACCGAGGTAGAAGCGGCGGCCGTGGCGTGACACGGGGAACGGCTCCTGCACGTTCCCGGCGCCGACGCGGACGTGCAACAGGTAGTAGCGGAAGGTGAACAAGGGGGCGACGACAAGCGTGATAGCAACGGCGACGCCCGCCCCCGCTGCCACCAGTTGACGAGTGGTACTTCTCGGGCGACGGTCGCGGACGACGTCGATGACCGCCAGGGTGAGCAACGGGAACGAGATGCACGTCACCCACGAGAGATGTGTCGAGTCGGGTCGTTGCAATGCCTGCGGCACGATGCCGATGCTGAACAGCGCACCGCACACGAGTGTCGCGGCTCGTGTCGTTCGATCGCGGCGCCAGCGTGGCACTGCCACCAGCAACACGGCCAGTGGCACGATCAACATCGCGAAGAACCAGAAGAACAACGACTTGTCGGCGGCGAGCGCAGGAACCTTCCACCACGGCGGCACGAGCTCGGCAATGGCCTGCAGCGATCCGTCGAGGTGGTCCCACGACGGTGGCCGCGGCAAGGCGCGCCCGGCACGCAGTTTGAACACCGGGTCGGTGACCATTCCACGAAATGCCGTCGCCGGGCCGACCAACGCGACGTGGACCCAGATCGGCAGCAGGCCCACCGCGGCCGCGGGAACCACCGTGCGCCACGAACGGTTCCGCCACAACAACCACGCGAACACCAACACCAGCGCAGGGACGAGATCGGGTCGATAGGTGACCGCCAGTCCGGCGAGCACGCCGGCCGTGATCAAACAGCGCCGCGGTTTGGCGACCGTGCGCGCCCGCAGGGCGAACACGATGCTCCACAGACTGAGGGCGATGCCGCCGTTCCAGGCCATCGCCGTGAGCCCGATCGGTGTCAGCACGTAGAACACGGCGAGGCCGGCGGTGGCCGCAGCGGCAACGCGTCCCCAGGGGCGGGCCAGGGTGAACAAGGCGAAGATGATCGCCACGTGTTGCAACAGCCCGAACGTTCGCTCCGACTCCAGGGAGATGCCGACGAGCTTGTACCACCCCATCAGGACGTGCAGCGCGCCCGGACCGTACAGATGAAGGAAGTCGCGGTTGGGCAGATCGCCCTTCAACATCCGCTCCGGGAAGACCATCATGAAGGCCTCTTCCATCGTGCCACCCGTCGTGTGGTACAGCCCTCGCAGCGGCAAGGCGATGAGGGCAAGCACTGCACCGATCGCACCCCACGTTGCCAACGCGCCGCGCTGCCAGGCTCCGTGCAGGCGCACGCGCAGTCCGCCCGCACCGCCGACCACGAACGGGAGCCCGTCGACGGTCGCCGCGTCCGGCGCGCCTGTGGCCAGCCACCGGCGAACGCTGGCCACGACCGGCACCAGCCCGACGGCGCCGAGCACGCACAACGCCGGCTCGGCGGGAGCACGGAAGCGGATCGTTCCGTAGGTGTACGCGGCCGTGATCGTCACGCTCAGGAACTGCACACCGAGCGGCAGCACGGGCTGCCTGCGCCGCCGCATCGACACCGCTCCGACGATCGAGAGAGCGGCGAGACCGTAGAACATCATCAAGCCGACCGTGCCGGCGTCACGGTTGCGGCCCTCGATCCCGCCCAGCCTCACGTTCTGCAACGGTCGGAACAGCTCCCATTGGCGAAGGACGCGCAAGGTCACGACTCTCGGTAGTTCGCCGGCGTGAGCGCGGGCGTAGTCGAACCCGATCGAGCGCCAGTACAACGCGGTCTGCGACTCGTCACCGGGCGGGTCACCACGTTCCTCGCGGATCTTCTGCTGGCACTGGTAGTCCCAGTAGCCGACGAACTGGCCGTCGTACGCGGTTGCGCAGTTCGCGTAGACCATCACCTCGTTGCCGTTCGTCGACAACGGGACGAACTTCTCGAACGTTGCCGCGTTGCGGATCATCCACGGGGCGAGCACGGCCAGGCACGCCACCGCCGCGACCCCGAGGTGCAGCAGCCGTGCCTTCCTGGCAATCGCCCGGGTCAGCATGATCCACGGGACCACCAGCAACGGCAGCAAGAGGATGCCTTCGCCTCGCGCCAGCGCGGCGAGGGCGATGACCGCGCCCAGCAAAGCTGCCGTGCCGAGGCGCGGCCGATCACGCCACCGATAGGCGGCGATCATCGTCACCGTGACGAGCAGCGCCATGAGGCCTTCGGGGAACAGCAGGCTGTCGATCAACCACAGGTTCGGGTACACGGCAGCGATCGCCGCCGCGGTCAGCCCGACGAGCGGACCACCGAGGCGTCGCCCGAGAACGCTCACGGCGAGCACCAACGCCGTGCCGATGAGGATCGACATCATCTTGTGGTCGAAGTAGGCGGTGCCACCAAAGCGCGAGCTGATCGACAGCACGACGGGATACAGCGGACCGTGGAACGCACTCGGTCGGTGTGCCTGGAAGGCGATCCAGTTGAGCGGCTCGGGGAAGCCGCGTCCACGGGCGAGCACGTTTGCGGTCGTGTGGTAGAAGAGCGGGTCTCCACCGTCGGTTCGCTCGGGAGCGATGCTCAGCAACGTGATCACGCGCACGAAGAACCCGATGGAGACGATCGTCGGCAGCGCCATCGACGAGCGAACCAGGCGTCGCCACCCGCCCTGTCGTGCGCTTGCCACCACGGCGACGGAGGCGATCACGATCACGCCGAACGCGGCGGCGATCAGCAACGACCAGATGAACGGCGCCAACACGTGCCCGTTGAGGAACACCCCGCCGTCGAACTCGACGACCCGCTCGTGGTACTGGCGAGCCACCACGGTGAACGCCGGCTCGCTGACGAGGTAGATGCCGACTCCGGCGACGCTGACGGCGAGGCCGATCCGTGGCGCGTTGACGCGCAGCAGCGGAGGGCCGAGGGCCACCGCGCAGACCACCGAGGCGGCGAAGATCAAGGCGACGATCGCGAACGCGTGCACGTCGGCGGCCGACTCGAGGCGGGGACTGCGCGGGAGATCAAGGACGAACGCAGCGACAATGAAGGACGCGATGGCAACGAGGGCGGCGACACCGCGAAGTCGTACCAGCGCTCGATCGGTGGTGACTCGCTCGCCGACGAGGGCGATGGCGAGACCGGCGCCGATCAGATCGAGTTGGTTCGGGAGCCAGCTCAGCGCGCCGAACAGCTCCACGTGGCCGGTTCCGGCGACGGCGCCGCGATACAGCAGCGCGCTCGCCACGAGCGCGCCGGGGATCGCCCATGGCCGGCTGCTGGGCCACGCCGGCCGGACGGCGAGCTTGGCCAGCGGCCCGACGAGTAGGCACGTCAGCACACCCGTCAGCAACAACGGTCCGGCACTGAGGCCGGGGAGCGGGTTCCCTCCGGTGCGGAACAGCACGAGCGACATCAGCAGGCGGCCACGCGGCGGCCGGGCATGCACCGCCGCCATGGCGAAGACGACAGCGGCGATCCAGGCTGCGTAGACCGCGCCGACGATGCGGATCAATGACGGGCCGGTCGAGCGGCCGCTGAGCACTCGCCGCGCGGCGAGGTAGGCGACGAGCACGACCAGAACCGACGCGGCAAGATCGAGTCGGGCGTAGACCCGTCCCTGCCACCCGTGGGCGAGACGATCGCCGGCGATGGCGACGCGCTGGACCAGCAACGCCGTGGCGCACAGGGCGAGGACCACGGCGGCGCGACGTGGCCATCGCGTCGCCAACGAGTCTCCCACGGCTGCCGACCATACTCGGCTGCTACTGTCCCCACCTGGTGAGACGCGCCGGCGAGTGGCTCCGAGATCAGCGGTCCGCACCGGGGAAGCTGCTGCTGGTGGCTGCGCTCATCGCCGCCGTTCTGTGGTGGCAATGGCCGCTCCTGGCCGGGTCCGACGAGCGCACCGACGTGGTGCTGATCACCGACACGTTCTTGACCTCCACCGAGCGACCCGTCACCTACCGGATCCACGAGGATGGTCGCAGCCTGCAGTGGAACGCGGGGGCGACGTCGTGGTGCGACGCCGCCGCCGCTGTCCGCCGGGTTGATGCAGAGGTCGATCCGGCAGCGATCGTGTTGTCCTTCGCCGACGCCCCCGGCTGCGACTCGAACGCACTGATCGACGCGGTTCGGGCCGCCGACGGTCACCGTGTCGTGATCGTCAGCCAACCCGGTCGCAGCGGGCTCGAGCAAACGGCGCAAGCAGCAGGGGCGACGATCATCGATCCGAGCAGGTTCGTCGGCGACCAGCTGGCGGCAACGTCGATGCCCTGTCAGTGGTGGGAGACGTGCACTGCTGATGGCACCATCGCCGTGCGCAACCCCGATGGGTCGTTGACCCAGGAAGGCGGCGACCGCATCGCCCGCATCATCGTCGCCGCCTTGCCCTGACGGAACGCGACGCTTACGGGAGCTTGGCGCAGATCCCTTCCGGCTTGGTGTAGCGCGGATCGTCGATCCATGAACCGGTGGCCCATTCCGACGGCGGTGCCGGCGTGAACTCTGCGAACCGCTGCTGCAGTTCATCCATCAGCCACACCGCGAACATCGCCGCGCCACTCGGGCAGACGTGCACACCATCGGGCTTCCGCTCTGGCACCTTGTCCCCATTCACGTCCTGCACGTACACCGGTCCCCAAGCGCCGTCGCCATTGAGGATGATGACCTGTCCGGGGTGCTGCGCGGCGAGCTCCTCCATCACCCCGGGCAGCGTGTCGAGCTGGTCCTTCAGCTGATCCTGGCGCACCGGCGGGATGGTGATGAACGCCAGGCGTGCTCCCGCTCCCAGGACGACGTCGACGAAGTGCGAATATGCGGCTCGTTGATCCTCTACCGCTCCGAAGTCCCACTGCGAAGCCTGGTAAAGAACCAGGTCAGGATGGAATTCCACTACCCTCTCCGCGGCGACCGCAGCCGATTCGACCCAGGTGTCGAGTAAGCCGATGCCTGGGAACACGTAGCCATCGATGGAAATGCCCGAGCTGGAAATCGCTGCCGCAAGGCCGGGCCACTCGTCGAACGCCATCGAGTCGCCGACCATGAAGACACGCTGAATCGGATCCAGCAGCACAGTCGTCGTGGTCGGTGCCACGGTCGTCGTGGTCGTCGAGGCGAGCGAAGTCGCCGATGCACTCGTCGACGTCGCCGGGGCGATCGTCGTGCTGACCGGCTCGGCCGTCGTCGTCACCAGCGCGGCGCTGCTGGACGTGGCCAGCTGGTCCAGGGTGAACGTCGCCGGAGCGGTGTCGGGGCGGGGGATCACCACCCAGAACAACGCGACCGCGATGGTCACGGCGATGAGGGCAACGAGCCCCGAGCGACCGCGAGCCCACATCGCCTTGAACCGGATCGGGTCCTCGACCAATCGCTTGGAGATCGCTGCGGCCGCGAACGAGACCAGCAGGCGCAGCACGAGCAGCGGCCAGCCGGAGATGCCCGTGCGATCTTCCGACAACCACGCGTAGACCGGCCAGTGCCACAGGTACAAGCTGTACGAGAGCACGCCCGTGATGCGCAACGGCTCCCAACCGATTGCCCGCGACGCCATCGCCGTCGGTCGGGCAGCGCTGCCGGCGACGATCAGCGCTGATAGGAGCGAATGGGCCAGCAGGCCGCCCCGAAACAGCCAGGGTGACTCGACGCCGTCGGCCACGGCCCAGAACACGAAGATGGCACCGAGCACGATGGCCGCGACCCCGTTGTACGCCCGCCCGAGCCGCGACGTCAGCGAGTTCGCCACCGAGCGCACGGGTGCGGCGGCGAAGAAGGCCCCGACCAACAGGCTGCTGGCCCGGGTGTCGGTGCCGATGTACACCCGTGTCGGGTTGCCGGCGTCGAACAGGCGGACCATCTGGATCAGCGACAGCAGCGACGCCGTGATGCAGACGTAGATCAGGGCACGATGGGCACGCCGCGTCCGCCAGGCGATCAGCGCCAGCACGACTGGCCAGACGAGATAGAACTGCTCCTCGATGGCCAGGCTCCACAAGTGGCCGAACATGCGCGGCAGCTCGAACGATCCCCAGTAGTCGCTGTGCCCGGCGATGGCGTGCCAGTTGGCGACGTAGGCCTGCGCCCAGGGACCGTCGTTGAGCGTCGCCGCTCGCTCGGGCACGCTGGCGATAAACGTCGTGATGATCGTGACACCGACGAGTAGCAGCAGCACAGCGGGCAGCAGGCGGCGCAACCGGCGACCCCAGAAGGCGAACAGGTCGACTCGTCCCGTGGCATCGACCTCGGCGAGCAGCAAGGAGGTGATCAGGAAGCCGGAGAGGGCGAAGAACAGATCGACCCCGAGAAAGCCGCCCTGAAGCTTGCCGCCGTGGAACAGCAGCACGGCGATCACCGCCAGACCGCGCAACCCGTCGAGCGCGGCGAGATGCGGCCGCCGGTGCTCGCCCGCCGACGGATGTTGCGGTGGCGCGGCGACGGAGAGCGTCATCTACGACCGCTGGGCAACGACCAGCAGCGACTGCCCGATCGGCGGGCGCACCAACCGCTCGAGGCGGCGGATGACCGGGATGAACAGACGGTCATACGTTCGGGCCAGCCGGCCGGGCGCCGGCGTTCGCCGCAGCACGCGCACGACGAGCCACCACGCGAAGAACCCGGGCATGTTCGTGTAGCGCGCCGCGACCTGCTGGAAGCCGGCGTTGTGGACGAGCGTCAACAACGTGCGCTTCCGATATCGGCGGTAGTGGCCGATCTGGTGGTCGAACTTGCCGTAGAGCGATTCGAAGGCCGGCACCCACAGGACCATCTTCCCACCAGGGGCCAACGACTCGTACAGCTCGGCGAGGGCGCGGTGGTCGTCAGGGAGATGTTCGAGCACGTTGATCAGCACGACCGTGTCGTACGAGCCGGGCGCAGCCGTGCCGTCGAGCGGGGCGTTGACCACGACGGCGTTGGCGTACTCGCCCAGCCGCTCGCGGAGTATCGCGCAATGGGCCTCCGACGGTTCGAGCGCCGTCAGGTGACCGTGCTCGGCGAAGTACGGCGAGAACATGCCGCGGCCGGCGCCGACCTCGAGGATGCGCCCGCTGACGTGAGGCTCGACGAGGTCACGGATCCACGCCGTGTAGTTCTTGGTCTGCTCCAGATCCTCGAGAACGTCACGGAGGCTTTCGTCGGCCTCGATGAACTCCGCAGGAGTGCGCTGGATCGGCTGACGCCGGAGCAACTTCTTCACGCTGGTCGACATGTCAGCCGTCGCCGCGCAAACGGTCGCCGAGCCTCGAGTAGCGAACAATGCAATACAAGGCGCGCACGGCGTCGCGGCCTCCGATCTTTTTCCCGTCGGCGTAGGTGCGCCCGGCATACGAGACACCAACCTCGTACACACGCCATCCGCCCTTGGCGACCTTGGCGGTGATCTCCGGCTCGAAACCGAATCGGTCCTCCTCGATCGTGATCGTTTGGATGACCTCGCGGCGGAACAGCTTGTAGCACGTCTCCATGTCGGACAGGTTGAGGCCGGTGAACATGTTCGAGAGCAGCGTCAGCGACTTGTTGCCCAGCGCGTGCCAGAAGTACAGCACCCGGTGGGGCCGACCCGACTGGAACCTGGAGCCGAACACGACGTCGGCCTTGTCGTCGAGCGCCGGGGCCAGGAGCTCCCCGAACTCGTTGGGGTCGTACTCGAGGTCGGCGTCTTGCACGATGACGAAGTCGGCGGTGGCGCGGGCGAATCCGGAGCGCAGCGCGGCCCCCTTGCCCATGTTCCGTTCGTGCAGCACGACCTGCACCGCGGGGTTGTCGAGATCAGCCAGGATCTGCCGGGTGTTGTCGGTGGAGCCGTCGTCGACGACGATCACCTCGGCCACCCACGGCGAATCGACAACACGCTTGAGCAGCGTGAGCACGGTGTCTTGCTCGTTGTAGCAGGGTACGACCACAGACAGGCACGGTCGCGGGACGTGGGCCACGGGCGATCACGTTACTTGCTCGACTTCGTCGGGCTGATACTCGTCAAGGATCGTTGCACCGAGGAGCAACACGACTGCCAGCAGCCCGAGGCGGTGCAGGTCGTCGAACGCCGCCGGCCACGACGGATTGGCGATCAGGTGGTAGCGCGCCTGCCGGCGGACGATCAGCGCGGCCAGACCCGCCACGAGGGCGAGGGCGAGCACACCGGCGAGGACCGGTCGGCGGATCAGGACGAGGACGATGCCGATGCATGCCGCCAAGGCGCCGTACTTCGGGGAGACGACGAGCACGGCGAGGACGGTGGTCGCCGCGGCAGCGACAGCCGCAGCCCGTCGCCCGGCGGTCACGGTGGGCCAGCCGAGCATCGGCGCGGCGAAGGTTGGCATCGCTGCCACCGCACGGTCTCGCCAGATCAGCAGGGCACAGGCGACGATCGCCAGCCCGGCGAGGAGCATTCCCGCCCACATCGTGCGCTGCGGCGCCCAGTGCATGGTGACCGTCATCGGCGACGCCGATCCCGGCAACCACCACCCGTTGAAACCACCGGAGATCTGCCGTGGCGGGCCGAGGTCGTCGCCGCCCAGCGTCGCCTTCCAGCCGCTGTTGTAGCCCTCGCCGAGGATCAGCCAGCACCCCGTCGGGCAGCCGTCGACCGTCGCCGTCCGGCTCGTGCGCGTTCGGTCGACCCTGACCTGTGGTGGCGCGACCGGTTCGGTCGGGGAGCCGCCACCGGCGAAGACGATGCGGTCGACATCGATCCCGGTGTGATGTCCTGCGGCCGTGGTGACTCGGTGCGACCCGGCGACGAGGTCGACGTTCGCCGCGTCGCACGTGGTGACATCGACGGCGTCGCCGGCGAGCAACTGCGCCCTCGCCGCGGCGTCGACGAGGACGGGCAACGGCCGGCCGTCGAGCTCGATGAGGTCATCGCGGCACTCTGCGGGTGGCGTGCCTGCCACGGGCGGGAGGATCGCAGCGGCCTCGACCTCGGCGAGAGCGACGGGCAGCACCGTCGTCTCGCCGTAGCGACGGTCGATC
>DATBKA010000270.1:0-2998 GCA_036556105.1 Ilumatobacteraceae bacterium
GAGCCACGGCGGGTGCGTCGCGCCCCGCGCCCACGAGCCGTGGGTGGCGGAGCGTCGACAGGAACATGCAGACGCCGATCTGGCTGAGCACTGCCGGAGCCATCACTGGCGACGGCCCGACCTGGCCGGTGCTGGCCGCCCACAACTTCGAGGTGAGCGACATCGTCGGCCACCGATCCGTGTAGCGGTAGTCGAGGATCGCCGCGTCGTAGTTCGACTTGACGTGGATGAACAGCCCGTAGAGGCCGCCGATCGCACCGATCAGTGCAGTGAACCGCACGACGCGGATCATCTGCCGAGACGACCCGGCGGCGACGATCAGCACGCCGACCGTGCAGATCCCCAGGACGAACCAGGGGATCAGCTGGGTAGTCGTCGTCCAATGCCTGAGCGTGGCCAATTCGAGCGCGGTGGCAATGATTCCTGCGGCGGCCAACCCCAACATCGACCGCCGCAGGATCGTCGCAGTGTCCGTGACGTTCACGAGTCGAGAGACACTTCGCACGTTCATGATGTTCAGAACTCCAGGACCGAGATGATCAGCTCGAGGATGCTCGGAGCGATGTTGTACTTGCCGAGCTCCTGTCGAAGCTTGGCGAACTCCGGATCCTTCGGATATGGCCGGTACTCCTCGACCTCCTTCGCCCAGCGGTTGGGGTTGGTGACCCCAACCGCCTCGAACGCAGCCTCCATCTCGGCAACGCTCGCGTCGTTGATGTTCAACTTTCCCCCGGTGGAAGCCGGGGGAGTCGTTGCATCAGCCGCCGTCGCTGCCGGCTCAGTGGCAGCGACGGGGGGAGAAGTAGCCGCGGTCGTGGCCTCGGGGGCGACAGTGGCCGGAGCCGCTGTCGTCGCTGCTGGTGCTGCGTTGGTCGCTGGGGCAGCAGTGGCAGCGACGGCGGAAGATGACTTTCCGTCCGAGCTGCATGCTGCCAGCAACGACACGCCGGCCAGCCCGGCAGCGATCAGCCTTGATGCGCGGGGAACCATCACGTCAGCGGATCCATCGCCGGCAGGCCGGCCAGGTACTCCTGCACCGCAGGATCGGACCAGAACTGACCGAGGAGAGCCTGCTCGGCGACGAGCGTGGCCCGAACCGCAGCGGTGTTGGCGTCGCCGACTTCCTTGGCGTCACCAGCCGCTCCGGCCAGCTCCACGTAGGCGTCGATCGCCGACTTCAGCGCAACGTCGGCACCCTTGGCCGCCAGGTACGGCTGAACACGGTTGAACACCGTCGTCTGGGCCGTGGCGGCGACGGAACCGGCGTACTCGAAGTCGCCTGCAGTCCATGCCTTCATGCTCTTGGTCAGCTGCACGCGGAGGTCGTAGATCAGACCCAGGTGCAACAGGTCGTTGTCGGTGACCTCTGTCTTGGCGGAGTCGGCGTTGCGAGCTGCCGCGTTCCAGAGGCTGACGCCGAAGTTGTAGGTCGAGGTGACCTTGGCGACCAGGTCGCTGAGCTCCTCGGCCGAAGCCGTACCCGCTTCGAATGCCGCTGCCGCGGCGTCCGCTGCCTCTTCCGTCGCCACCTCGTTGTCGAGGTTGCGCTGGCCGAGCATCGTTTCCGCGGTCGACTCGAAGCCCTCCATGAACTTCGCGTAGTGCTCCTTGGCCTTGGCGACGTCGCCGGCCTCGAGCGCCGCGGTGGTGATGCGCAGGTCGGCGCGGATCATGCGCAAGGTGGTGACATCGTCGACCAGCGGGTGCAGCGGCGGGTTGCCGGCCTCGCTGAGCTTGATGGCGTCGTCGTAACGAGCGGCCAGCTCTTCGGCCATCGCCTTCAACGCCGGGAAGTCGGGGGCGTCTTCGGCCAACCCGTCTTCGATCCCGACCTGGAGGTCAGCTTCGAGCTTGAGGTACATCGCCAGTGAACGCATGTTGACGTACACCTCGATGCCGTTCCAGCCGGCGTCGTAGGCCTCCAGCGCTGCCTCGGATGCCGCCTTGTCGCCGGCGGCGAGTGCCGCGATCAGCGGGTCGAGGGTGGGCCGGACCGACGCGACGCGTTCGGCCTCCGGCGACTCCGAAGCTGGCGCCTCGGTGCTCGTCGGTGCCTCGGTCGTCGGTGCAGGTGCGGCCGCAGCCGTCGTTGGCGTGGTTGCCGCAGCAGCGGTGGAACCTTTGGAATCGGAGCTGCACGAGGCGAGCAACAGCGTCGCCGCCACGGCTCCGGCAATGCCGGTGCGCATGATCAGACGACGCCGCGCGCCGACCAATTCGGTGCCCACCGATGGGTCGAAGTGCGCGGCAGAGCCGGCACCCTGAGTAACTCTATTCATGTTGGAATCCCGTCCCTCTGTGACGCACTTCGGTTGGTGCGTGGCGCAAGTTTGGGCGAGGACTTAGGTCCCATTCAATGAGTCGATAGTCTTAAGTCTTCGGCAAGACTCCGACGCTCGGTGGTCAACCCCTAGGATGTTTTCGAGTCATGGACATCGTTCTCATCCGTCACGGCGAACCGGAATGGGTACGCGATGGCTTGAACGTCGTCGATCCACCATTGACGGAGCGGGGTCACCGCCAGGCCGGGCGCGTTGCCGAGGCATTGGCCGGTGAGGTGTTCGACGAGATCGTCATCTCGCCCTTGCACCGCCCGCGGTTGACGGCTGCTCCTACGTTGAAGGACCGCGGCGCCGACGAGGTGATCGAAGCCTGGCTCGAAGAGATCCGTGAACCGAACTGGCACGGCACGCCAGCAGAGCTGGCCAGCAAGGCCTACGAGGAAGAGAGATCGCGTCCTGCCTCGGCGCGATGGGAGGGCCTCGTCGGTGGCGAACCGTCGCGCGACTTCGTGGAGCGCGTTCGCGCCGGAGCCACGCAGTTCCTTGGCGAGCGAGGCGTGTATCGCAGCAAGCAGACGCTTCCGGTGTGGCACATGGACGAGTCCGAGCGACGCATCGCCATCTTCGCCCATGCCGGCACGAACGGCGTGCTCCTGTGCCACCTGCTTGGTCTCGATCCGGTGCCGTGGGAGTGGGATCGATTCGTCACCGGGCAC
>DATBKA010000271.1:0-3924 GCA_036556105.1 Ilumatobacteraceae bacterium
GACGACTGCCGGATCCACCAGGGCAACGATCGCATCGGTGTCGAGGGTCTTGGTGGTGGTCGGCTGCGAGGCCACCGTCGGCAGCGGTTCGTTGGAAGCGGGCGGGGTCGAGGTCGGTGTCGACGAAGGCGTGCTGGTGACGGGCTGCGTGGTCGCCGACGTCTGCGCCTCGTCGCCGCTGCGCTGCGACTCGATGACGATCGCCGCCGTGCCGCCGGCCACGAGGGCGGCGACGGCGACCAGCGCGGCACGAACCCGGTGCCGCTTCGGCGCCGGCTGCGGGTTGGGGATGTAGCCGTAGCCGAACGGCGGTGGTGGGGATTGCGGAGGGAAGTACTGGGGACCGGCCGGCGGCTCGAACGCCGGCCTGTCTGAGACCATCACTGCCGATTCGGACTCTGTCATCGCGAGCTCCTCTCGTTGCAGCCGATGTTGAGACTACGACCTGAGCGCCGGCTTTGGATTTTGTGTGAATTGCGTGAGAGTGCCCAGGGCGCCGAACTTTGGTCGTACACGGCCGTTGTGGCCGCGTCGGACCAATGTTCGTGCAACCCAGTTGATTGCACCAGGTGCCACAGGGGTCTGAGGACCCGAACCTCGGGGTCGCCCGCCCCTTCTCTCGCGGCTGGCGTCGGGACATCGTGGAACCGTGAATCCCCTCGAACCATCGCGGCTGGCAGCACTCCATCGCCGCAGCTTGATGACCACCCACGACTGGTCGACCGGCGACCTGGAGACCCTCCTCGCCGTCGCCGCGCGGTTCGAATCGCTCGACCACTCCGGGCAGCGCACCGACGTTTTGCCCGGCGAGCTGGCCTACGCCCTGTTCTTCGACAACTCGACACGCACCAAGTCGGCGTGGGCGGGCGCGGCCGCGCGACTCGGCATGCATCCCGTGATCGTCGACGGGTCGTCCACACAGGTCTCACACGGCGAGACGGCGGAAGAGACGGGAGCGATGCTGGGCATGAACGCCCACGCCCTTGGCGTGCGCCACGACCTCATCCTCGGCGAAGGCAACACGTTCATGCGCGACGTGCAGCTCGGCATCGACGCGTACCTCGAAGCCACGAACGACACCCGCGTCGTACCGATCGTCAACCTGCAGTGCGACATCGACCATCCGACGCAGTCACTGGCCGATCTCCTCTGGCTGCGCGAGCACTTCGGTGGTTCGATCGCCGGCAAGCGGATCACCATCTCCTGGGCGTACTCGCCGAGCTATGCCAAGCCGCTCTCCGTGCCGCAAGGCGTCGCCACGTTGCTCACTCGATTCGGTGCCCACGTCACGCTTGCCCATCCGCCGGGCTACGAGCTGCTGACCGACCCGATGAAGTGGGCGGCCGAGGGCGCCGACGAATCCGGCGGCTCGTTGCGGATCACCGACAACATGGACGACGCCTTCGCCGGCGCCCAGGCCGTGTACCCGAAGTCGTGGGGTCCGCAACAGCTGATGTGGGAACGCGTCGCTGCCAACAAGGCGGGCGACAGGTCCGCGCTGGGTGACATCGAGCAGCGGGCGCTGGCACAGAACGCCAAGCACCGCGATTGGATCTGCGACGAACGCCGCATGGCACTGACCGACGATGCCCTGTACCTGCACTGCCTGCCGGCAGACATCGACGCCGAGGTGACACGGGGAGTGATGGACGAGTTCCGCGTCGCCGTCGCTCGCCAGGCGAACAAGAAGGTGTACGTGATCATGGCGATGCTCGCCGCCGCAAAGGTGACCGATCTCGCCGCCCGAATCGGAGGTGCGTGATGACCGACTTCGCCGAACTCGAACAGCTCGATCAGAAGGTTGCCGAACTCGCCGAACGGTACCGGCCGCTCGCCGTGCGGATCCTGAAGGAGGCGATCCGGATCCCGGCGGACGAGGTCGACCTCGCCGTCGAGGCCGGAGGCGACCCATCGTCGGGCCTGTCCAACCACGAAGCGCGGCGCCTGCAGTTCCTGCGCGACACGATCATCGACATCGAAGCGGTCCGCCATTCCGACGACGTGTGGTTCGACGACTACGGGAACCTGGTGTGGATCGTTCGAGACCCGTTCGACTCCGTGTCACCGGATCATCAACGCATCATCTACTTCGACGGCCACACCGACACGGTGCAGGCGCTGCGCAGCGAGTGGCACAGCAAGCTCGACAACGCCATCGACCCGTACGACGGACGCCTTCGAGACGCCACCCTCGATCCAGCCAAGCTTCGCGACCAACTCGGCTACCTGCCACCGGAGGGCGAATGGGAGCACCTCGTCTTCGGACGCGGCGCCGCCGATCAGCTCGCCGGCGTCGTCGCTCAGATCATCGCCACCAAGATCCTGCTCGAGCTGGCCGAGTTCGGTGCGCTGCACGGCGCGATCGTGCGCTCGTATGCCACCGCCGCCGAAGAAGACAACGACGGCGGCGGGCCACGCCACCTCATGCACGACGTGCTGCCGGGTGCGGGTGCCGACATGGTGCCCGACGTCGTGATCCTCACCGAGGGAACCGGCGATGCCGTCAAGGGCGCGTTGGGCATCTACCGCGGTCAGCGCGGTCGGATGCAGATCGAGGTCACGGTGACCGGCCGTTCGTGTCACGGGTCGATGCCGTTCGAAGGTCTGAACCCACTCGAGCACGGCGGAGCGATCATCGCCGAGGCGGCACGACGTCACGCCGCGGGTGACGGCTTCACGATCGATCCGTTCCTCGGCCGGGGCACGCGCACGGCGTCGTGGTCGGCGCTGGAAACGCCCAGCGATTGCGCCGTGCCGGCTCGCTTCACGTTCCGCTTCGACCGCCGGCTGACGGTCGGCGAGACGCCCGACCAAGCAGTTGCCGACATCGAATCGCTCGACGCCGTGGCCGCGGCGCGCACGGCCGGCCTCGCCGTGACGGTGGCTGTGCCGCGCTACACGCAATCGACGTGGCGCGCCTACCGCGTCGACAATGCGCAGATCTATCCGAGTTGGGTGACACCCGAAGACCACCCGGCAATCACCGCCGCGGTCGCTGCCTATCGCCGAGTCGTGACACCACACGTGCGCGAACCCGAGGAGGGAGCCAAGGATGGCGCGCTCCGCGCCGAGCCACGCGTCGACAAGTGGATCTTCTCGACGGACGGCGTCGGCTATCCGATCCCCATCGACGACGAGAAGATCGAGGTCGGCCCCGACAAGCAGTGGGTGGTGTCGGGCACGGTGAAGCACCCGGCGATGCTCGGCATCGGCGCCGGCATCGAACAGAACACCCACCGCATCGGCGAGTGCGTCGACGCCCGGGAGCTGCAGCACGCGATCGCAATTCTCGCCCGCTTCCCACGCGCCTTCGTCGACGAGCGGCGCTGAACAACGTGTATCAGTGCCGGTCACCGTGGCTCAATGAGGGGTGAACGTCCATCTCGACACGCCGCCGATTGCGGTGCCAGGTGAAACCTGCACGGCAATCATCACGGTCGAGAACTCGAGCGCGGTGGTTCGTGCCTTCAGGCTGACGGTTGCCGGCGTTGGCGACTGGGCACACGTCGTGCCTGACACGCTCAGCCTGTTTCCGGGCGAGACCGGCCAGGCTCGCCTCGTCTTCCGCCCGCCGGCCTCGCCCGAGGTGTCAGCCGGAGACCATCCCTTCGCCGTGCGGTGTGCCGCGACCGACAGCGACGACGTCCGCGTCGACGAGGGAACCATCACGGTTGCCCGGCACACGGCGATCGAGCTGAATCTTCGTCCCAGCTGCGCCCGGGCGCGCCGCCGGGCCACCTTCCGACTGCACGTCACGAACGTCGGCAACCACCCCGGGCGCTTCCAACTGAGCGCGGACGACGAGAACCAGATGTTGTCGTTCGACCTGGCCACGCCGTCGGTCAGCCTGGACGCCGGCGAAACGGCGATCGTCCGGCTGAAGGCCGTCCACGCGGCCGCCCGACCCGGCGAGAACCTGCCGTT
>DATBKA010000272.1:0-7212 GCA_036556105.1 Ilumatobacteraceae bacterium
GTGCTGCGCGGCGAGTGGGGCTTCGACGGCATCGTTGTCAGCGACTGGTTTGGGTTGCACTCAACCGTGGAAGCGATCCGCGCCGGGGTCGATCTGGAGATGCCCGGGCCAACGCTGCATCGTGGCGAGCAACTCGTCGCCGCGGTCGAGGACGGACGAGTCGATCGATCCGACGTGCGTCGCGCCGCGCTCAACATGATCCGCTTTCTCAAGCGGGTGGGCGCGTTCGCCGACGGCGCGCCAGGCGCGGAAACAGTCCGTGACGCACCCGGCGACATCGCCGTGGTGCGCGCCGCGGCTGCCAGCGGCATGGTGCTGCTTCGCAACGAGCGGGTCGGCGGCGTACCCGTGCTCCCCCTCGACCTCGCCGCGATCACCCGCGTCGCCGTCATCGGGCCCAATGCTGCTGTCGGCCAAGCGATGGGTGGAGGCAGTGCTCACGTCACGCCGCCGGCGATCTCGCATCCGCTCGACAGCATGCGCCTGCGCTTGGCTGCGCACGGAGTAGAGGTTGTTCACGCTCCGGGCTGCAACATCAACATGCGCCTGCGCGAGCTGGAGCCGCGGCTGTGCACGCCGATTCGCGCCGACTACTTCGAAGAGCCCGACGCGCTCGACGATCGCTCCGCCGTGCCCGTGCGCTCGAGCGGCGGTGCGCCACGGGTGATGTGGGTGAAGGACCCGTTGCGTCGAGCCGACTCGAACCCGTGCTTCGGCGCCCGACTCAGCACGACGTTCACTCCCGATGTCAGCGGCACCTGGATGCTCGGGATCGAATCAGTCGCGCCGACGCGTCTGCTGCTCGACGGCGAGGTGCTGCTCGACAACGAGGCGCTTCCGGCGGGCGGATCGTTCTTCGGCACCGGCAAGCCCGAGATGACCGCTGCGGCCGGGCTCGATGCCGGCCGTCCCTACGCACTCGAGGTCGAAGTTCGTCACCGGCCGACCGGCAGAGGCCTGGGCGGCGTCAGCATCGGTGCCCAACCGCCAATGCCTGACAACTTGGTGGCCGAAGCGGTCGTCACAGCGACAGCGGCCGACGTGGCCGTGATCGTCGTCGGCACGAACGACGACTGGGAGTGTGAAGGCTGGGACCGAACCAGCCTCGCCCTTCCCGGCGAGCAGGACGAGCTGATCTGGCGCGTCGCCGCGGCGAGCAAGCGGACCATCGTCGTGATCAATGCCGGCTCACCGGTGGCCATGCCATGGCTCGACCAGGTCGACGCGGTTCTGATGGCGTGGTTCCCCGGCCAGGAGATGGGTGAGGCGATCACCGACGTGCTCCTCGGTGACGCCGAGCCGCAAGGCCGGCTCCCGGTCTCCTTCCCGGCGCGGCTCGAAGACACGCCTGCGTTCGAGCACTACCCCGGTCGGAACGGCGTGGCGAACTATGGCGAAGGACGGCTCATCGGCTACCGGTGGTACGACACGGTCGGCCGCCAGCCGCTCTTCCCGTTCGGCTTCGGGCTCGGCTATGCAGACGTCGTGGTCAGCGGCGCCCGTCGCGCCACGACCGGATCGATCGAGGTCGATCTGCGCAACGAGTCGCCCCGCGACGGCGTGCAGGTCGTCCAGGTCTACGCGGCCGCACTCGATCGGCCTCAGCCCGGTGCCGATGACCCGGCGCAGCAGCTCGTCGGCTTCGCCAAGGCACGCGTCGCCGCGGGCGCAACCGCCTCGGTCACCGTCGAGCTCGATCCGCGCACCACGCACACCTGGAGCCTCGAGGAGCATCGCTGGATGCGCGGCGACGGTCGCTTCGAGCTACGCGTCGGAACGTCGTCGCGCCACATCGCCGCCCGGCTGCCGTTCGACTAGCGAGACGTCACTCGGCGCGCAGCCACACGCACGTGTCGGACGGGACGCGCCGCGCCGTCGCATCGGGTTGCGAGGCGAGCAGCAACGCGCGACCGGCCACGAGCGAGTCAGGCAGATCCACGGCGGCGGCGCCGGTGTTGAGCACGACCAGCGTGCCGTCGCGCTCGAAGGCCAGGCAGTCGGGATGTGGTGAGTCGACCCACTTCAGGTCGCCCGTCAGTTGCGGCCGGGTGGCCAGCAAGTGTCGGTAGAAGCGAAGCATCGAGTTGGGATCCGCCTCCTCGCGCTCGACCGAGAGTGGAGCCCAGTCCGCGGGCTGCGGCAGCCATGGCTTCACGGCTGAGGGCGAGAAGCCGAAGCTCGTCGATGCGTCGCTCGTCCACGGCAGCGGGGCGCGGCAACCGTCGCGACCGAGCTCCTTGCCGTTCGTGCCGATGAACAACGGGTCTTGACGAGCTTCGTCGGGCATGTCGAGGTACTCCTCGAGGCCGAGCTCTTCACCCTGGTAGAGGTAGAGGGCACCGGGCAGCGCCGCGGTGAGCATGACCGCTGCCCGTGCTCGGCGCCTGCCGAGCTCGAGGTCGATCGGCGCATCGATGTATTTGAGGTTGTTGCCGGTCCACGCCTTCGGGTCGTTGGCGTTGAGCCTGCCCAGACGCGTGACGATGCGCTGCGTGTCGTGATTGTTGAGGGTCCATGCCGGCACCCCGCTGACGTCCTCGAGCATGTCGATGGAGTCGGCGATGGACTTGCGCATCGGCTCGGGCAGCCAGGTGACCAACATCAGGTCGAAGCCGAAGGTCTGGTGGAACTCGTCGCCACGCAGATATTCGAGGATCGACGCGGGCTTGCCGTACGACTCGCTGATCGTGACCAGGTGCCGTCCGGGGTGGGAGCGCTCGTACTCGTCGATCACCTCCCGCCAGTGCTTCCACACGTCGTGACCGGTCTCGTAGAAATGACCGTAGACGTTGAGACGCCAGGCCTCGGCGCCCGTCAGACCGGCGGTGAGGTTGGGAATGTCGGGCAGCTCCGGGTGCTTTCCGAGCACCGGCACGGCGTCGACTCGGAATCCGTCGACGCCGCGGTCGAACCAGAACCGCAGCATCCGATCGAAGTAGTCGACGACTTCGGGGTTGTACCAGTTGAAGTCGGGTTGCCATGGCGAGAAGGTGTGCAGGTACCACTGACCGGGCGTGCCATCGGCTTCGGTGACGCGGGTCCACGCCGGACCGCCGAAGATCGCTCGCCAGTTGTTGGGTGGTTCGTCCCCGTTCGCGCCTTGACCGTCGCGGAACCAGTAGCGCGCCCGCTCCGGCGAGCCGGGGCCGGCTTGCACTGCGGCCTTGAACCAGGCGTGCTCGGAGCTGCAGTGGTTGGGGACGACGTCGAGCATGATGCGGATGCCCCGCTCGGTGGCCGCCGCCATCAACCGATCGAAGTCGTCCAACGATCCGTATGCGGGCTCGATGTCGAAGTAGTCGGCGACGTCGTAACCGTGATCGCGCTGCGGCGAGGGGAAGCACGGCGTCAGCCAGATGGCCTCGACACCCAGACCGCGCAGGTGATCCAGGTGCTGACGGATGCCTTCCAAGTCGCCGATGCCGTCGCCGTTGCTGTCGGCGAACGACCTCGGGTACAGCTGGTAGACGACGGCGTTCTTCCACCAGTGCCCGTCGGGTGTCACGTCGGCTGAGGCGTGTTGGGTCATCTCTTCACCTTACGTTTTGCCGTGGCGGTGGTGTTCCTCACCACGAGCTCCAACTCGAGCTTCTCCGTGTGCGGCTGTCGATGGCGCATCGACAGCGCCTCCACCACCAGCTCGGCACCCCGCTCGCCCGAGTACACGAGCGGTTGACGCACCGTCGACAATCCCATCAGCCCGGCAAGGTCGATGTCGTCGTATCCCACGACCGACAGGTCATCGGGGACCTTGAGGCCGAGCCGCGACGCCGCCTCCAGGCAGCCGACCGCTTGTACGTCGGAAGCGGCGACGATCGCCGTCGGCGGATCTGGGAGGTTGAGCAGATCGGTGGCGATCTCTCGCGCCGCCGAGTGCAGGTAGGCCCCGTAGCGCACGAACGCTGTCGGCACGCTGAGGCCGGCGTCGGCCATCGCCGCCCGAAAGCCTTCCTCGCGGCGAGCACCGGCGATGAACCCGAACGCGTTGTGCGGCGGCTCGCTGACGAAGGCGATGCGACGGTGGCCGAGCGAGATCAGATGCTTCGTCGCCATGGCTCCTCCGATCCGATCGTCGATGCACACGCTGGGGAGACCCGGGTACGTGGAGTCGACGAGCACGGTCGGGAACCTGGCCGAGATCAGCCGCTCTCCTTCGTCGTCGACGAGGGGCAGGGAGACGACGATCAGCCCATCGAGGATCGCGCTCTTTGGAAGTTCCAGCAACTTAGCCCGAGCCTGCGCAGGCGACTCGACGTTGTGGAGCACCGCCGCGCCGCCGTGGGGCGCCAGCCGAGCGACGATGCCGCGCAACCGCTGGAACGCCGACTGGACATCGAAGAACGGCACCAGCACACCGATCAGACGTCCTCGTTTTCCCTGGTCACCTGACCATTTACGGGTGCGCTCATAGCCGAGCTCCTCGGCCGCGGCGCGGACCTTGCGGCGCGTCGCCTCACTGACTTGGATGCTGCCGCTGAGCACCCGGGACACGGTGCCGATGCCGACACCGGCATGCTTGGCGACCTCGGCCATCGTCGGCATTGCTGGAAACCGTAGCGGATGTTTCCAGCGCACGCCATTCCCTGGGCTCGGGGATGGGCCGCGTTCAGGCCTCGGCGGACACGATGAACACTCAGCGTTGGCGGATCTGTAGCAAATCGCGCTTCAGGTGGGACGTTCCTTGCCGATAACTCACTCGTAGGGAGTCTTTCGTAGGGATCTGGGTGCCTCGGCTCGACCGAGGTCCCACTGAGGCGGGAAGTCACACAGCTCGATGGAACCGGACGCACAACTTGCACCACGTGTGCTCGTGGCAGTCAGCGACGCCCTATTGCGGCGAGTCGCCTCAGCCGCGTTGCGAACCCGCGGTTTCTCCGTCAGCGCGACGACTGAGGGGCCGGCTGCCCTGACGTTGGCTGCGTCATTCTCGCCCGATGTGGTGATGGTCGATCTTCAGTTGCCAAGCCCGCACGGCGGCAGCTTGTTCGACACCCTGCGCGAGCTCACCGATGCCTATGTTGTCGGCATCGCACCCCCAGGTGCCGACAACATGCGGATCCGTGCGCTGCGCGCCGGTGCCGACGACGCAGTGTCGACGCCGGTCAACCCCGATGAGCTCGCCGCCCGCTGCCAGGCGCTTCTGCGCCGGCCGCGCCAGATCCACTCCGGTTGGGATCCGATCCACGCCTCGGTGATCACCCTCGGACCGCTGACCGTCGATGTCGGACGCAAGGAGATCCGCGTTCGTGGCCACGACATCCCGGTGACACGCATCGAGTTCGCCTTGTTCGAGCAGTTGTGCCGTCGCCCCTCCGAGGTGTGCGCGCGCACGCAGTTGCTCGAAGAGGTCTGGGGCCCGAACTGGGTCGGCGACACCCATGTCGTCGATGTGCACCTCTCCAACCTGCGCCGCAAGTTGCAGCTGCGGGCACCGGAGTTGCGCTTCATCCACACCGTGCGCGGTGTCGGCTTCCGGTTGAGCAGCGACCTGCTGCGCCCGGAAGTCGAGCGCGAGCTCGTCCTCGCCTGAGGCTGCCTTGCCTTCGCAAGGCTGGCATGGGCGCGATTTCGGTACTACTGATTCCGAATTCGCGCCCATTGAAGCTGCATGGGTGCGATTCGAGTACTAGTGATTCCGGTTTCGCGCCCAAGTGGCTGCGATGACGTAGATCCGGTGCCCAAATGCCGATCAGCGCTCCTCGAGACACCGTGCGAATCACCTCTCTGTGTTGAACGTGAGCGCACAGAGCGACTGTCGTTCCATGCGCTCACGAAGAACACACAGAAGGGTGGTTTCGAGGATGCAGCACTGCCACTCGGTGCGGATCGGAAGTGCAGTTCTTCTGCGCCGCCACCCAATCACCGTGACGCGATGGCGGCCGTCCTTGCGCGGGTTCATCTGCGCTCGTGATTCTGCGTGCGCTGGCAGAGAGCGGTGTGCGAGTGTGGGTCGTTGTGAGCGGAGCCCGTCTGATTCTCACGTGTGGGTTGCCCGCGGCGGGCAAGACCACACTCGCAAGGCAGCTCGCCACGGACCGACACGCCGTGCGCCTGACGAAGGATGAATGGCTCTGGGCCCTCGGTGCCAGCCCGTGGGACACGGCGACCAACGACAGGGTCGAGGCCGAGCTCTGGCGCATCGCCCAGGACATACTCGGCCTCGGTGTGAGCGTCGTCCTCGATTTCGGATTGTGGACGCGGGCGGAACGCGACGACATGCGCACCGCGGCTCGCCGCCTCGGCGCGGGCGTCGAACTGCACTATGTCAACGCGCCTCTCGACGAGCTCTGGCGGCGCATCAAGATCCGGAACGCTGAGCCACCCTGGGAGAGCGAGCCGATCCTCCGCGGCCACCTCGTAGAATGGGCCTCGAACTTTGAGGAACCGGACGCTGCGGAACTGGCCCTGTTTGATCCTCCGCCAGGCCCAAACTGAGCGAACAAGGCGCGCCAGATCTGTATCGGCCAAACCCTGTGGGAAGCTGTCGTACGTGGGTGCCATCCTCGCCGTCTTCTGTATCGGAATCGCCGTCGGGACGATCTGGTATTGGGTCAAGGACAAGGTCCACCGATGAGGTCGGGACCGGCTACGAGCTGGCGTAGGCGAGAACGTCCGTGACGTAGCGCAGCCCATCGGGTTCGAGCGTCACCGCGATCTGGAGGCCGCTTTGATGGTCGGGGCCGAGCGAGTGCGATTGGCCATCAGAGTCGACGACGGTGCCGCGAGGCTGGGGAGGTTGGGTGAAGTCGAACCCGACGGTGTTCGGCCCCACTTTCAGAGCCGAGTTCTTCTGAACTGCTCGGACCTGATCGAGTAGCCACCCACCCGACGCGACGATGGCGATGAGATCGGAGCCCAACGGCTCAGCGGGATACATGCAGCGCTCGATGGCTGCCTGATCTCCCGCCTCGGCGGCGACAACGAACGATCTGGCCACGGTGAGCGGATCGTTGTCGGCAGCGCAGGCCTTCACTGACTCGCGCGTCGTGTCCGCGCTACCCGTGTCACGTGCTGCCGCTGCGCAACCAGCAACCACGCACACGACAACGATCAGGCCGACACGGCGCACGAAGGTTGGACGCTACGTCGTCCAATGCAGTTCCAGCTGGGCACCCATCACTCCGAGATACGGGCGGATGTTGTCGCGGGCCCGGGCGACGTAGTCGTCCTTCTCGCCGACGGGAGCCACGTAGTGCAGCGCCGCGGCCGCGG
>DATBKA010000273.1:0-6808 GCA_036556105.1 Ilumatobacteraceae bacterium
CGACGCAGAAGTTGTGGTTCTGGCTGGTGATCTCGACGTGGCCGGACGCCTCGTGCCGAACTGGATGGTTGCCGCCGTGGTGTCCGAACGGGAGCTTGAACGTCTCGCCGCCCAGGGCGCGGCTGAGCAGTTGGTGGCCGAGGCAGATGCCGAAGATCGGGACACGCCCGAGCAGGTCTGCGATCGTGTCGGTCGCGTACCCAACCATCGCTGGGTCGCCAGGACCGTTGGAGAGGAACACGCCGTCGGGGGCGCGGGCGATGACCTCGGTTGCCGGAGTGCTGGCCGGCACGACCTCGACCGTTCCGAGAGTCGACAGGTGGCGGATCATCGTCTTCTTGATGCCGAAGTCGAGAGCGACGATCCTGCGGGAGCCACCGCCTGGAACGGCGACGGTGTACGGCGACGCACACGTCACCTCGGCGACGAGGTCGATGCCGTCAGTGCCGGTCTCGGTGGACGCCGCGGCCCGCAATGCGGCCTCGTCGGCGGTACCGAACGCGCCTGGGATCGCCCCGGTGTCACGCAGCAGCCTCGTCAGCCGGCGGGTGTCGATGGCACCGATGCCACTCACGCCGTGACGACGCAACATCGCGTCGAGCGAGGTCTCGGCGCGGTGGTTGCTGTACCGGCGGGCCATGTCGCGCAGGATCACGCCGCGACAGAACGGCCGGGCCGACTCGAAGTCGGCGCTGTTCGACCCGTAGTTGCCGATGTGCGGGTAGGTGAACGTGATGATCTGCCCCGCATACGAGGGGTCGGTGATGACCTCCTGGTATCCGGTGAGGACGGTGTTGAAGACGACCTCGCCGCTGGCGATCCCGTGCGGAGGGTCGGCACCGAGCAGCTCGCCTTCGAAGACGCTGCCATCGGCAAGGACGAGACCGGCCTCACGGATCATCGGCGCACCATCTGCATGGATATGCATGATAGTGCATGGCGATTCAGTTCGCCCGAGGCAACACACAACACGAGATGCTCCTCCCGTATGGGCCTCACGGGACCCATTTCACGGTCGGCTGGCAGCGTAGCAAAGGCCTCGCCGGAGAACGCTGCTTCCCCGGTGGTACGTTGCCGTGATGCCACAGCTGCGCGGCACCGTCGTGCTGGCGACCTACAACAGCGGTGCTTCGGTGGGACCCGTGCTGGCCGAGATCGAGGAGGCCGCGGCCGTGCTCGGGCGCTCGGGCATCGAGCTCGATGTGCTGCTGGTCGACGACTCGAGCCCCGACAACACGTCGGGCATCGCCGCCGACGAGGCAGCTCACCTCGGGCTGAAGCTGGAGGTGTTGACCCAATCGCATCTCGGCGTGGGGAGGTCGCAGCTCGCCGCCTTCGAACATCTGTTGCGCAACGGTGATCGCGACTTCTTCGTCACGCTCGACCCGGACGGCCATCACGACGCACGCCAGATCACCGATGTGGTCCGCGTCTTCGTCGCCCGTCGCAGCGGCGTCACGATCGGGTCGCGGTGGGTCCGCGGCGGCTCCTCCCCCGGCACCTCGGCGGTGCGCTCGATGGTCAGCCGCACCGCGAACATGCTCGCCCGGCGCATCATCGGCCTCCACGGCGTGCACGACGCGACCACGTCGTTCCGGATCATCCGCCCCGATGTCGCCCAGCTGTGGCTCGACCGCAACATCCCCGCGGACGGGTACGGCTACTTCACCACGTCTGTTGCCGTGGCTCAGGCGGCCGGCTTCTCGATCACCGAGTGCCCGATCACGTTCCGCCCGAGGTACGCGGGGGTGCGTTCGCTGTCGTTCGCCGACATCGGCGCGTTCTGGCACAGCCTCCACGACACGCGCCAACTCGTTGCCCAACTGCGCGAGGAGGCCCGGCGCGACCAGGCCACGTGGGCGGCGCGCTCGTCGCATCTGCAGGCGCAGGACGCGGAATCACAGTCGCAGTTCGGTGCCGCCGAAGAGCTGGAGAACCTCGCCAACGCCGACAAGTTCTTCGGCTGGATCGCCGACGAGCTGGCGCCGCATCTGGGGCACCGCATCCTGGAAGTCGGCGCGGGGATCGGCACGATCGCCAGGAAGATGGCGGAACGCAAGCCGGCCAGCGAGATCACTGCCATCGAGCCGGCTGCGAACTTGTTCGAACAACTCGAGTCGACGACTTCGCGCCTTCGCAATGCCACGGCGCTGCAGCTGACGTCGCAGGAGCTGGCCGCGTCGCGCCCGCAGCAGTTCGACTCGATCGTCTACGTCAACGTGCTCGAGCACATCCTCGACGACGCCGCCGAGATGCGCACTGCGTTCGAGTTGCTCGGGCCGAGCGGCACGCTGGGCGTGTTCGTGCCGGCGATGTCGCGGCTGTACGGCAGCCTCGACTACAAGTCGGGACACTTCCGTCGCTACGACAAGGCCCGCCTGCGCGAGGTGATCACCAGCGCCGGGTTCGAGATCGTCGAGCTCCGCCATCTCGAGGTTGCCGGCGTCGTGCCGTACTGGTTGATGTATCGCGTGCTGAACCGGCAGGCGCTGAGCGCGGTGTCCTCGGGGATCTTCGATCGAGCGATCGTGCCGACGAGCAAGCTGATCCAACGCCTCGTGCCCAACCCGCCATTCGGCAAGAACCTGCTCGCCATCGCCCGCCGTCGCTAGCGCAGCATGCCCCGCGCCGTTGCGTTTGTGAACTTCGTGCCCACATGGAGGCGCGGAGTTCACAGACGTCGCAGCCACCGCCGCTGACCTACAAGCGACCCCGGCACCAGACATCAGCGGGCATTCGGCTCAGCCCGATTTGAGGCGACCGACGATCACGTCGTCGGCGTCGAACAGCAACTCGTATGGCCCGTCCGGAGCGATGAGGCTCGCCAGCAGCGCTTGTTGTGCAGCTCCGACCTGGGTGCGGTCGAGAACGATGTACTGGATCGTCGACGGATCGGGCAGTCGGTACTTGTCGTCGTTGCCCCAGTACGCCGGGACCCACGGGTTCGGCCAGTCGTAGATCTGTTCACGATGCGACAGGTGCGGCAAGAGCGTGTACGTCGCCGTGACCGAGGCCTTGTCCGGTACCAGCTTCAACGCCTCGCGCATCGACTCGTGACGCGGCGAGGACCTGGCCCACACCGTGTAGGAGTCGCCGATCGGTGATGGCGACCAGGCCACGTTCGTCACGTACGCGCAGCCGAGCAACCAGATCGGCAGCAGCACCTTCATCACCTTGAACCGGAACAGCACGCGGCCGCCCTCGATCGCGGCGATCAGGATCGGCGCGATCATCATCGCCGTGTACTGGTAGTGGATGCTCCGTGCGTACGGGCTGAGGCCGATCACGCTTGCCAGCATCTGCGGCGCGGCCATCAACAGCGCCAGCGGTCCGACGAGCGGCAGGCCGCCGAGCGGAAGGGTGAGGTCGCGGTAGAAGCGGATCCGATCCGGCTGAGTGGCATCGCTGAGGACGCGGTTCGGGTGGCGCAGGATCGTGCTGACGATTTCCGGCACGTCGTTGCCGTAGTTGCTGTAGAAGTACTGGATGTAGAAGGGCTGCTTGCCTTGGTTGAAGTGCGGGATGACGAGCCGCGTGGCGATCGCGTACCAGACGACCCCGACTCCGACGGTAGCCAACGCCATCATCCGATCGCGGCGATCCCCTTTGCCGGGCCGGTACAAGATCGCCAGCACGATCCCGAACATGATCACGACGAGTGCAGCGTCCTCGCGCATCGCCAAGGCGATCGCCAAGGCGATGAACATCGCCCTCCACCGCCGATGGCTGGCGAACCACCACGCATACAACAGCGGGGCGATGACCAGTGACTCCGGGTGGTAGTTGGCCCAACTGATCCACTGGATCGGTGCGTACATCAGGTAGACCGCAGCAAACAGCAGCCCCATCCACGCCGTGGCGAACCGGTCGCGAGCGATGAGGTAGATCGGGAACGCCGCCGCGGCCAGGCCCACCGCCTGTGAGACGTAGAGGAACGATGGTCCGGCGCCAAGCCAGTAGAACGGCACGTAGGCGACCACGATCAGGTTGAGGTGGTGTCCCCAGAACTCCATGCCACGCACGGTCATGAAGCTCTGACCACCACGCGAGACCAGCCAGTAGCCCTGGTCGTAGATGCCCATGTCGTACGACCACGTGCCGAAGTTGCGATGGTGCTGCACGCCGAGCTTGCCGAACACGAGCGCAAACAACAACGCGCCGGCGAACGTGCACCACGCCGCGGGATGAACGGTGCGGATCCGCTCCGTCCACAGCTCGATCCGCCCGACGGTGATCTCTCCAGTCGGCTCCTCGGCGGAGTCGACCTCTTCGTCGGCGATCACGTCGCGATGATAGGGGCGACGGCGGACCGCTGGTCAGGCAGTCGGTCGCAGCACCGGCACCAACGCCGACAGCACGCCGTTGACGAACCGCCCCGAGTCGTCGGTCGAGAACCGCTTGGCCAGCTCGATCGCCTCGTTCAGGACGACGGCGACCGGCACATCGGGACGGGCGAGCAGCTCGAAGGCGCCGATCCGCAGCACCGTCAGGTCAATCGTCGGCATGCGCGCCAGCGTCCACCCTTTCGCATGCGCGGCGATCACGTCGTCGAGCCGGTCTTGGTTCGTCTCGACGCCGGT
Organism: Ilumatobacteraceae bacterium; assembly: GCA_036556105.1. Taxonomy (GTDB): domain Bacteria; phylum Actinomycetota; class Acidimicrobiia; order Acidimicrobiales; family Ilumatobacteraceae; genus JAENVT01. Next base: position 4,581 of record DATBKA010000273.1, read on the forward strand.
GACGAGCATCGTGGTCAGCTCGCCTGCCGGGGAGATCTGCGCGGCCAGCACGTCGCCCGGCGAGATCTGCTTCGAGTCGGCTTCGTACAACAGCATCATCGCCCGCTCGCGCGAGTCGGTGCGCTCGTCGTCGACGGGACGGCCCCGACGTCGTGTCACCCTCAGACCCGGGTGATGTATTCGCCGCTGCGGGTGTCGACCCGGACCCGGTCGCCGGGGTTGATGAACAGCGGCACCTGCACGACCAATCCCGTCTCGAGCGTTGCCGGCTTGCGAGCCCCGGAGACACGGTCGCCCTGGATTCCCGGCTCCGTGTCGGCGATGTTCAGCTCGACCGAAGCAGGGATCTCGACCGAAACGATCTCGCCTTGGTAGAAGGCGATGATCGCCACCGCTTGCTCGACGAGGTAGTTGGCCGCATCGCCGAGTGCAACAGGAGCGACGTGTGTCTGCTCGTAGCTGTCGGTGTCCATGAACACGTAGTCGTCGCCGTCGCGATAGAGGAACTGCATGTCCTTCTTCTCGAGCAGCGCCTGCTCGACGCGGATCCCGGCGTTGAAGGTGCGGTCGAACACGTTGCCCGTCTTGACGTTGCGCAGCTTGGTGCGCACGAACGCCCCGCCCTTTCCGGGCTTGACGTGTTGGAACTCCACGACCTGGAAGAGCCCGTTGTCGAGCTCCAGGGTGATCCCATTCTTCAGGTCGTTGGTGGTGATGGCGGGCACGGTGAATCCTTCGGCGATGTGGTCAGTACGTGGCATCCGTCGTCGGTGACGACGACGAGGTCTTCGACCCGGATGCCTCCGAATCCTTCACGATAGACGCCAGGCTCGACGGTCACTACGTCCCCGACCTGCAATCTCATGTCGCCGGTGCTGTTGATGAACGGATCCTCGTGGATCAAGAGACCGACGCCGTGGCCGGTGCCATGACTGAACCACTCGCCGTATCCGGCGTCGGAGATCATCTGGCGACACACGTGGTCGAGCTGCGACGTGCTCAGCCCGGCCTCGACGGCGGCAACCCCGGCGCACTGCGCGGCAAGGACGATGTCGTACAGCTGCAGTTGCTGCTCCGTCGGCTCGCCGACGAAGAACGTACGCGTCATGTCGCTGTGGTACCCGTCGTACAGCGCGCCGACATCGATGATCACCGTGTGCCCCGCCTCGATGACGGTGTCCGTGGGGCGATGATGGGGCCGCGCCGCGTTGATCGGGCCGGTGGCGACGATCGTCTCGTAGCTGGGGCCGGTGGCCCCGAGCTCGCGCATGCGGATCTCCAGTTGGTTGCGGACCTGCGCTTCGGTGCGCCCTTCAAGACCGTCGGCGACAGTCTCGGCGAGGGCGGCGGCGGCGATCCGGCACGCCTCGGCCATCCTGGCGATCTCGCCGGCGTCCTTGTACCGCCGCTCCGCTTCGATCACTCCACCGACAGGCACGAGGTCGGGCGTGAACAACCCTTTGAACCGTTGGTGCTGGTCGAACGTGAGGTGAGCCCCCTCGAAGCCCACCGAATCGAACTGGCCGACCTCCTCGGCGAGCAGATCGAAGATCTTCGCCGAGGACAGCCCGACGAGCACTCGCCCGTCCACGCCCGCCTGCGCCAGTTGGGCAGCGGCCTGATCGCCATAGCGGCCGTCGGTGACGAGGACGACTTCGTCCGGACCGAGGACGACCCACCCGTTCGAGCCGGTGAAACCGGTGAGCCACCGGATGTTGTCGAGATCGCCGACCAGCAACGCATCGGCTTGGTCGAAGCGCGCCCGCACGCGGGCGCACCGACCGGCGATCTCGAGCGGAGCGATCATGCTCCGCCCAGCTTGGCGGCAATCGCCTCCACTGCCAACCGGTACCCGTGCATCCCGAAGCCCATGATCGAACCGGTCGAAACGGGAGCGATCACGCTGGTGTGTCGCCACGGCTCGCGGGCGTTCGGGTTGGAGATGTGCACCTCGACGATCGGCCCGGTGAACGCGGCCAATGCGTCGTGAATGCTCCACGCGTAGTGGGTGAAGGCGCCGGGGTTGATGATGATCGCCGCCGAGGTGCCTCGGGCGGCGTGGATGGCATCGACCAGCTGACCTTCGTGATTCGTCTGGAACGCGGCGATCTCGTGGCCGTGCTCGGCAGCGGCGGCGGTGGCGAACTCGACGTAGTCGTCCAAGGTCGCCGTGCCGTAGATGTGCGGTTCGCGCTGGCCGAGCAGGTTGAGGTTGGGACCGTGCAGGA
>DATBKA010000274.1:0-6627 GCA_036556105.1 Ilumatobacteraceae bacterium
GGCCGACGATCGCACCTTCTCAGCACACGCGGCGAGGGCGCCCGCGACGACGGTCGAAAATCCGGCGCGCAACAAGCCTCGACGAGTGATCCGCATCGGCATCCAGTCTGGCGGATGTGCTCGGCGAAGCGGCGTCAACTACGGAGGGCAGAGACAGCTGTCACCACGCCGAACAGGAAAAACAGCACCGCGGCGGCACGGCGAATGGTGCGGACCGGCATTCGTCGCTGCAACCACCGCCCGGCCAGCACGGCGAGGACGGCGACCACGATGTGGGCGACCACGGACCCGGTCGCGACCACCACCGGATAGCCGCGGTCGGCGACGATGCCGACGGTTGCCAGCTGCGTGAGATCACCGAACTCGGCGATGCCGATGATCAGTGCCGAACGCCCGACCACGCCCCACACACCGTGCACCGGTGCAGCATCGACGCCTTCCTCCGTGTCGCTGCCGCGCAGCAGGACGAGCCCGCCGATCACGAACACGATCGCAACACCCAGCTGAGTGGGTGTCCGCGGCAGGTGCCGCAAGCCCTCGCCGACGGCCGCAGCCAGGACGGAATGAAACGTCATCGCCAGCGTCACGCCGACGGCGACTGCCAACGGTCGCCGGTAGCGGGTGGTGAGGACGATCGTGGCGAACATCGTCTTGTCCGGCAGTTCGGCCAGGAACACCACACCGAACGCGACGAGGAACGCCTGGAGCGCGGCGGACATCAGCCGGCGAGTCGCTGGATGCGCGCCGCGTGTCGGGCGTGGAGACGCAACACCTCGTCGAGGCGCGAATGCACGAGTTGGCCGTCGCGAACAACGCCGCGCCCGTTGACGACGGTGTGCCACGCGCCGACCGGCCCGCACCGCAGCCAGGCCTCGACGGGATCGGCGATGGCACCGGCGAACACTGGTCCGGTCAGTCGCCACACGGCGACGTCAGCGAGCGCTCCCGGCTCGAGCACGCCGATCTCACCTGCACGACCGAGACACGCCGCGCCGCCCACCGTCGCGCACTCCAGCGCCATCCGCGCCGAAGCCGCGCTCGCGCCGTCGCGCAGCTTCGCCAGCAACATCGCCTGGCGCGCCTCGAGCCACAGCGAGGCCGAGTCGGCAGACGACGACCCGTCCACACCGAGACCGACCGGCACGCCAGCCGCTCGAAGGGGCACGACCGGTGCGATGCCCGACGCCAAGATCAGGTTGCTGCTCGGGCAATGAGCCACACCGACGTGTGCCGCTCCGAGGCGGGCGATCTCGGCATCGTTGGGCATCACACAGTGGGCGACCCACGTGCGATCCGTGCACCAGCCAGTGCGCTCGAGGTACTCCGTCGGGCGGCAGCCGAACGTGCTGAGCGAGAACGCATCGTCCTCCGAGTTCTCGGCGAAATGCGTGTGCAGACGAACGTCGAGCCGTTCGGCCAGCTCGGCAGAACGAACCATCAACTCCTCGGTGACGCTGAACGGGCTGCACGGCGCGAGGGCGATTCGAACCATCGCCTCTCGCGAGCGATCGTGATGACGAGCGACCGCGGCCTCGCTGGCGGCGAGGATCTCGTCGTCGTCGGCGACGACGTCGTCCGGCGGCAGGCCTCCGTCCTTCTCGCTGAGCGACATCGAACCACGCGTCGGGTGGAAGCGCACGCCCAGCTCCGTGGCCGCGGCGACCTCCGCGGAGAGGAGGTCGCCGGCGTTGCGGGGATGCAGGTAGAGGTGGTCGGCGGATGTCGTGCAACCGCTCAAGGCCAGCTCAGCCAACCCGACGAAGGCGCTGGCGAACACCGCCTCTTCGTCGAGGGCTCGCCACAGCGGGTACAGCGACTGCAGCCATCCGAACAGCGGTTTGTCCGTCATCGGCGGGTAGGCGCGGGTCAAGTTCTGGAACAGGTGGTGGTGGGCGTTGATCAGGCCGGGTGTGACCAGGCAGTCGGTGGCGTCGATCATCTCCTTCGCTGCCGGTTCGACGTCGGCAGACGTCCCGACGGCCGTGATTACTCCGCCGTCGATGGCGACCCAGCCGCCGGCCAGCTCGCGACGCATCGCGTCGAGCGTCGCCACCAGCCGCGCCCCGCGGATCAGCAGGTCGGCCACCGGTCAGGCCAGCGAGTCGATGATCAACTCGATGTCGTCGATCGAGGTCAACGGGTTGATGATGCACAACCTCAGCACGACTTCGTCGTTCCACGACGTCGGCGTGACGAACGCGGTGCCCTCGTGCAGCAGGCGATCGCTCCAGCTCTGATAGTCGCTCTGGCCCCAACCGACGCGACGGAACAGCAGCACGCTCAGCTCGGGCTCCATGATCAGCTCGAGGTGAGCGGCGGCGTCGATCAGCTTTGCTCCCTGGCGGGCGACATCGAGCGCCTTCTCGATGGCATCTCGATAGGCGTCCGTTCCGTAGGTGGCCAGGCTGAACCAGAACGGAAGGCCACGCGCCCGGCGGGAGAGGTGATGAGCGAAATCGCTCGGATTCCATTCGAAGTCCCCGAGGTCGTCGCTGCTGTGCAGCACGTCGAGGTACTCGGCGTGCTGCGTGTGCGCCGCTCGACCGATCGCCGGGTCGCGATACACCAACGCGCAGCAGTCGAACGGTGCGAAGAGCCACTTGTGCGGATCGACGATGAAGCTGTCGGCGTGCTCGACGCCGCGGTAGCGGTCACGCACGCTCGGTGCGGCGAGACCGGCACCTCCGTAGGCGCCGTCGACGTGCAACCAGAGTCCGAGCTCGGTGCACACCGCGGCGATGCCCTCGAGATCGTCGATCACGCCGGCGTTGGTGGTGCCTGCCGTGGCGACCACGGCGAAGACGCGATCGCGATCGTCAGGTTCGAGAGCCTCGACCACACCGCGCAACGCCGAGCCCCACATTCGCCCGTGTTCGTCTGCCGGAACCAGCGCCAGATCGGCGTCGATCGCCTTCGCCGCCGAGCCCACGCTGGAATGCGCTCCGCTGCACGCCAGCATCAGTCCACGAGTCCGATCATGAGCACCGCCGGCGCGATGCCGCCACCGGAATCGCGCCGCCAGCAATGCGCTGAGGTTCCCGGCCGTACCGCCGGTGACGAACACGCCACCTGCTGACGGAGGGAACCCGACCAGGTCAGCGATGTAGCGCAGCGCTTCGTTCTCGGCGAACACTGCGCCGCCACCTTCGAGCCACGAGCCGGCGTAGATGCTCGAGGCGCCGACGACGAGGTCGAACAGGACCGCGGCCTCGGTTGGGGCGGCCGGCACGAACGACAAGAAGCGCGGGTGATCGATGGAGATGCTGGCCGGGCCGAGCACGTCAGAGAAGATGCGCAATGCCTCGAGCCCGCCGATTCCGTTGGAGGTGATCGTCTTGCCGGCCATGGCGCGCAGTTCGGCGGCCGGACGCGTCTTGTCGAGTGGAGGCGGATCCATGCGCATCCGCTCCACGGCGTAGCGCACGACTGCTTGCGTCAACACCTCCGTCGACGGATCCCGACGGTGCATGGTCAGACGTTGAGGTCGAGAAGCTCGCTGCCTTCGTTGCGGATCTCGGCGTCGCGGTTGAGGACGACACCGAGCAGCGCGGCGGCGACGGCACTGCCCATGCACACCAGCACCGGGATCAAGGCGAGGACCACGACGATGGCGATTGCCCCAGGCACGAGGTCACCCTACTGGCTTGTACGCCCAGGCCTCAATCTCCACCGCAGCGCCGGCCGGCAGCGCGGCCACACCAATCGTGCTGCGCGCTGGACGGTGGTCACCGAACCCGGCGATGTACGACTCGTTGAACGTGGCGAAGGTGTCCATGTCGGTGAGGAAGCACAGCGTCTTGGCGACATCGGTCAGTGCCGCGCCCATGCTGGCCAGTTGCGCGGCCAGGTTCTCGATCGCCTTGCTGGTCTGGGCGGCGACCCCGCCATCGACCAGCGCCCCGTCTTCCATGCCGAGCTGACCGCTGACGATGATCCAGTCGCCAGCGCGGACGGCGGGGGTGTACGGCCCAAGAGGTTTGCTCATGGCCGCATCGTAGGTCGCCCTCGTACAATGTCGACGATGTCGATGTCGAGGCGCCAGCTGCTCGCCGGCGCTGGGGCTCTCGTCGTTCTCGCCTCCTGCGGCAGCGATCCCAAGAAGTTCGCCCTGCTCAGTCGAGCCCCGAACGGCACCCTGGTGCCGGGCGACGTGCGCCTGCCTGTCTCCATCGGCGACAAGGGCAGCTTGCTGCAGTCGGGTCCTTCCGAGTTGAAGGGTCGGGTGCTCGACGCCAACGACACCGAGATCATGTCGGTCAGCGCGGCGATCCGTTCTCGCGACATGGTCATTCCGTACTGGCCGTTCAATCTTCCGCTGTCGCAGCCGGGCAACTACACCTTGCGCGTCGACGGCGACGACGGGTTCGGCGCCGCCTTCCAGGTCACCGACCCGTCAGCGGTCACAGTGCCGTACGTCGGCTCGGTGATCCCACCGTTCGACACACCGACCGTCGACAACCACCGCGGAGTCGAGCCCTACTGCACGCTCAGCCCGTCGCCGTGCCCGTTCCACGATTTCACGTTGACCGAGGCACTTGACTCGGGCAAGCCGGTCGCCTACATGGTCGGCACGCCGGCGCACTGCGAGACCGGAGTGTGCGGTCCGGCGCTGGAGTTCCTCGTCAAATCGCGCGATCGCTATGGCGAGAAGATGGTCACGGTGCACGCCGACGTGTACTCGGACGCAGCGGGCACCACCGTCGCCCCGGCAGTCGAAGCGCTCGGCCTGACCTACGAGCCGGTGCTGTACCTGTGTGCTCCAGGTGGGTCGGTGCGCGACCGGATCGACGTGATCTGGGACCAGAGCGAGCTCGACGAGCGGCTCGCCGCGTTCTTGAGCTGAAGGCCGGGTCAGCTGAAGCTGGACCCGCAACCGCACGTGCGCGACGCGTTGGGATTGTTGATCGAGAAGCCGGCCTGATTGAGGCCGTCCTTGTAGTCGAGCGTGGCGCCTTCCAGCATCTGCGCCGAGGCCGAGTCGACCACGACGTTGACCGTGTTGCCGGGCTGACCGAAGCTGGCCTTCTGGTCGTCGGCGGCGATGTCGGCATCGAAGAACATCTCGTAGGAATAGCCGCTGCAACCCCCAGGGCGAACAGCGACACGCAGTGCCAGGTCGAGATCGCCTTCGGCGTCGAGAAGCTCTTTGACCTTCGAAGCGGCGGTTTCGGTGAGCGTGATCACGGTGCTGTGCTCCTCCTGCAGTTCAGACAGCCATTGTAACGGGCTGCAACCGTACAATCGACGTTGTGATTCCCGCGCCTCCCGACGTCGAAACGGTGACCAGCCTGTTGCGATCGGTCATCGACCCGGAGTTGGGTGCCGACATTGTCAGCTTGGGAATGGTCCCCTCGGTCGACGTCAGCGAAGACGGCGTGGTGACCGTCGGCGTCAAGCTGACGATCGGCGGGTGCCCGCTGCGGGCCCAGATCAAGAAGGACATCGAGACCCGGATTGCGGTCCACCCTGGCGTGCAGGCCGTGCACGTCGACTGGGGCGAGATGACCAGCGAGGAACGCTCGAACGTGATGTCGAAGGCACGCTGGAACGCCCGCGAGAACGCCCCCGACACCGAAGTGCCGGCGTCGACGCGGATCCTGGCAGTGGCCAGCGGCAAAGGCGGGGTAGGCAAATCCTCGGTCACGGTCAACGTCGCCGCCGCGATCGCGGCCGAGGGGTACACGGTGGGCGTGCTCGACGCCGACATCTGGGGCTTCTCGGTGCCGCGCCTGCTCGGGATCGACGACCGGCTCGAGGCCGAGACCGTCGAAGGTCGCGACAAGCCGATGATCATCCCGCGCTCGTTGCCGGTCGGTCGCGGCTTGTTGAAGGTGGTCAGCACCGGATTTCTCGTCGAGGAAGACACGGCTCTGATGTGGCGGGGCTTGATGCTCAACAAGGCCGTCGAACAGTTCCTGCGCGACGTGCACTGGGGCGACCTCGATTACCTGTTCGTCGACATGCCACCGGGCACGGGCGACGTGCAGATGGGATTGGCGCGGATGCTGCCGCGCACCGATTTGTTGATCGTGACCACTCCGGCGATTGCCGCCCAGAAGGTCGCGGCGCGCGCCGCCGACATGGCCCGGCGCAGCTTCCTGAGGGTGTGCGGGGTGATCGAGAACATGTCGTCGTTCACGTCCGGGGACGGAGTCGAGCACTTCTTGTTCGGATCCGGCGGTGGCCAGGCGTTGGCCGACGAGATCGGCGTCGAGTTGCTGGGCCGGGTCCCGCTCGAGCCGGCGGTGGCTGCCGGAGGCGACGCCGGTCGGCCCGTCGTGCTCGAAGGGCAAGGCCTGGCGGCGGCCGAGTTCCGGGCCATCGCCCGCAAGATCATCGATGAAGTCGCGCCGCCGGTGAACATGGCCGGCTGCTCGGCGCGGATGCTGTCGATGGTCGAGGCTGCACTCGGAGCTGCTGGTCAGTCCAAGTCGGCGTAGTCGTCGTCACCCGGCATGGAGATGCCGGTCAGCCGACCGGTGGCGTCGCGGCGCAACCTCGGCAGGATCGCTGACGGTCGCGGTTGCTGCCGGGCCCAGGCCATGACCTCAGCCGCCGATCGGTGGTCGACGATCGCTTCCAGGTTGCTGATCGTCGGCGGCATCATCGTCAGCTGGCGCGCCGCGG
>DATBKA010000275.1:0-2832 GCA_036556105.1 Ilumatobacteraceae bacterium
CCCCGGGCACGTCTCGTACACCCGCAACCTGGTCACCGGCGCGTCCACCGCCGACCTGGCCTTGATCCTGATCGACACCCGCAATGGGATGCGCGAGCAGAGCCGGCGGCATGCCGTGATCGCCTCGTTGCTGCGCGTCAAGCATCTCGTCGTCTGCGTCAACAAGATGGATCTCGTCGGCTACGACGAGGAGGTCTTCAACAAGGTCCGCGATGAGTTCTCGCAGTTCGCCGACCGACTCGACTTCACCGACCTCACCTTCATCCCGATCTCCGCCCTCGACGGCGACAACGTCGTCAACCACTCGGAGAACATGAGCTGGTATCGAGGGGCCACGCTGCTGTGGCACTTGGAGAACGTGTACGTCGCCTCCGACCGCAACCTCATCGACCCGCGGTTCCCCGTGCAGAGCGTCATCCGCCCGATGTCGCGCAGCCACCCCGACTACCGCGGCTACGCCGGCCAGGTGGCCAGCGGCGTCTTCCGACCTGGCGACGAAGTGATGTGCCTGCCGTCCGGCTTCACGACGACGATCGCCTCCGTCGACCTGTTCGGCGAACCGATCGACGCCGGCTACCCGAACACATCGCTGACGCTGACCCTCAGTGATCAGCTCGACATCAGTCGCGGCGACATGATCTGTCGCCCGGCGAACCGGCCGACCACCGGCCAAGACATCGACGCGATGGTGTGCTGGTTCGACCAGCAACCACTCGCCCTCGACACGACCTACACCATCAAGCACACAACCCGAACCGTTCGAGGGCGGATCCAACAGGTCCGCTATCGACTCGACACCGAATCGCTGCACCGTCAAGAAGGCGGCGACCAGTTGCAGATGAACGACATCGGCCGCGTCACGTTGCGGACGACGCAGCCGCTGTTCTTCGACTCGTATCAGCGCTGCCGAACGACCGGCAGCTTGATCATCATCGACGAGACGACCAACAACACGGTCGGCTGCGGCATGATCCTCGGTCCGTCGGTCGGGAACTGAGCCAGGAGATCGGCATGACAGCTCTCTTCGAACCACGGACGCTCAGCCCGCGGGAAGCGGCCCCATATGACCAGCAGCACGGGCCGGAGTACCTCGACCGCTCTCTCCGCCCGGCGATACCGACGGTCAGTGTCGTCATCCCGACCTTGAACGAGGCGAAGAACCTTCCGTACGCGATGTGGCGGCTCCCCGACTGCGTCACCGAGGTGATCGTCGTCGACGGACGCTCGTCCGACGACACGGCCTCGGCGGCAGCGCTGATGCGCAAGGACGTTCGCGTCGTCATGGAGCCGCTCAAGGGCAAGGGGGCGGCGCTGAGGCGCGGCTTCGAGGAAGCGACCGGAGACATCATCGTGATGCTCGACGCCGACGGCTCCGCTGACGGTGGCGAGATCGAACGGTTCGTCGCCGTGCTGATGGCCGGAGCCGACTTCGCCAAGGGGTCCCGCTTCCTGCCCGGTGGAGGAAGCGCCGACCTGACCCGGTTGCGCAGCCTCGGCAACCAAGCACTGAAGGGCATGGTCAACTTGATCTGCCAGACGCGGTTCACAGACCTGTGCTACGGATACAACGCGTTCTGGCGGGATTGCCTGCAGTTCATCGAAGTCGATGTGTCCGGCTTCGAGATCGAGACGCGACTGATGATGACGGTCGCCACCGCCGGGTTGGCGATGGTCGAAGTGCCGAGTTGGGAGTACAGCCGCGTCCACGGGGCCAGCAACCTGCACGCCGTCCGCGACGGCTTGCGCGTACTGCGCACCATCGTCGGCACCGGGATCGAGGTACGTCACGGCCGGCGCACCGTGCGCTGCCGGTGCCTGGACTGCACCGAGGACGACTGATGAAGAGCTTGGTGATCCTCCCGGGCCGCGCCCCGCAATGGGTCGCCGCCCACGCCCGCCACCTTGCCCAGGAGTTGACAGCCTCCGGTCGGGTGATGGTCGTGTTGACCCACGACGCGCGGAGCAGCGCCGCGCTTCCCGGGCAGCCGAACAGCGGCTCGGTGCTCGGCCATTCGACCACCGGGTATCCGATCTGGCCGGGTCGGTTGAGTGCCGCGCTCGGACTGCGACGGCGCAGCCGCGTCACGATCATCGTCCTGTGGACGGGAGCCAACGATGCACTCGCGCTCTGGGCGGGGCTCGTCGCCCGGCTCCGTCGCGAGCGACTGGTGCTCGAGCTCACCGAAGTCGACGATTCGCGGCGGTCGTGGCCACGGCGCATCCTCCGCCGAGTGCTCTGCCTGCTCGCCCACGACGTGGTCGAGGGCGCGGCACGCCCGAGCGACGCCGGGGGGCCGCGCACCGTCCTCGTGCTGTGCGGAGACGACGTGCAGTTTGCCCGGCTGGCGTTGCAGACGTTCGAAGGGATGTCCGACGCCACGGCGAGCAGGTGGTGCCTGCTCCTCCAGGTCAACGAGGACATCCGCGAGGTCAACTACGGCGGCAGCCGCCGCGCCGGCAAGGTGATCATCCTCGGGGGCGCGCCGTCCCCGGAGCTGCTGCGCAGCTCTGACGTGCTCGTCGCCGCGTACGGTCGCGAGTTCGAGGACTGCGTGCACAAGGCCGTGCTGTCCGGCGGGGCAGGTGTGCTCGTCGGCCAACCGGCCGCCGGCACCGTCGCCCGCTGCCACGACGGGGTGTGGCTCGCCAAGTGGAACTCGGCCTCGATCCTCGTCACCTTGGAAGCGTCCTCCGGTGATCTGTTCGAGCGACCCGGACCCGTGGCGCGGATGCGCGCCCTCGCCGACGACGTCATCCGCGTCGCCGAGGGAGCTTGCGCGGCGTGAACACCGTCGTCGTCTGCGCCTACACCGAAGACCGCTGGGACTTGCT
>DATBKA010000276.1:0-5439 GCA_036556105.1 Ilumatobacteraceae bacterium
GCGCCGGCGAGTCCTTGCCGGACTCGCGGTCGCTCATGGTGCCGACAATGTCGCAACGGTCGCGTTCCAGCTGGCTCAGCACGACGCTCACTCCCACGCCCTCGCCCTGGAGTGGCTGGAGGTCACGTTGAGCGAGGCGGATCGCGCTGCGATGGCGATCGTGCAGCCGGGCCTGTCCGACGGCGAACGACTGCGGGCGCTCTCACGCTGGTTCCCACTGGGCACGATCGATGAACTCGAGTTGCTCCGACAGATGGTCGAGGACACCGCGGAGATCTGGCGTCGCCCGTGGATCCGGGCGTGCGCTCTCCACGCGGCAGCGGCGATGTCGGCCGACGCGATCGATTGGGTGTCGACCGTCGAAGGCCCCACTCGACCCCTCCACTCGGCCAACGATGCGATCGTCCACGAGACCCTGGCCGCAATCCGGGCGCGCCAACGCGTCGCTTGATCCACGACCGACACCGGTCAGAGCGGTCGCCGGGCACGCAGATGATGCGGGCAGTGCTCGCCGGACTCCAACACCGGCACCATCGCCAACCAGGTTCGGATCTGGGTCGCCACTTCTTCTTCGCCGAGCAAGGCGACGAATCGGTCGTGTTCGCTGCCGGTGAGCTGTGCAAGCTCCTGCCGGGCGACGTCGCGATACCAGTCGTTGCGATTGCGGAGCTCGATGGCGGTGAAGCCGGCGGCGGCGAGCGCACGCCCGTACCGGACTGGCGACGCCATTCCGAAGTCGAGAGCCTCGGCGGCGATGTATGCGGCCATCTCCGATGACGGCTCGCCGTCGTGGGCGATCAACCAATCTGAGGCGACGAACCAACCGCCCGGCCGCAGGACCCGGAACACGTCGCGACACAACGCCTCCTTGTCGGCGATGTGCACGATCGAGTCCTTGCTGAACACGATGTCGAAGCTGCCGTCCGGGAACGGCAACGGCCCCGGCTCGACGAACATGATGTCGATCGTTCCGGTCAGCCCGGCCCGCTCGACTCGTTGCCGGGCGTGCTCGCACACCGGGGTCTCGACATCGATGCCGACCACGTGACCTGCCCCATGCCGGCGAACGAGATCGACCGTCGCGCCGCCGCTCCCGCAGCCGATGTCGAGGACATCACGCCCAGAAACATCGATCCCGTCGAGCACCCTGGCGACTTCCTCCGGTCCACCGGGCGACAGGTAGCCGTCACCCCACAGCTCTTCCAGAAACATGATGTGGTGCTCTTGGTACAGCCACTCCCCCATGTCCGCGCAGGCTCCTCGTCACCGAGGGATTTGTCGCGGCGAGCGACGCTTCTTCGGCTTCTTTGCAGGCAGCGTTCGCGCGTAGTCCGTGCCCAGCCCGACCCACTTCGCCAATTGGCGCCTGGTGCGCAGGTGCTCCGCGCTGACCCGCACCCATCCTTGCATCGACCGCCCGCCCATCACCATCAGCTCAGCAGGCGTCGTCTCGATGAGCTTTGCCGACATTGCCGGGTCCACACGGACGAGCAGACCACCGTGTCCACTCGCGGCGACGGCCATGTTGCCGCCGATGAGGAACGCCAGGCCGCCGAACATTCTCTGTTCTGTGAGCTGGGCCTCGGACCCGGTGAGCTCGCGTATCCGATTGGCCAACTCGTCGTCGTACGGCACCGCTCGCCAAGCGTAGCCCGCGTCGGCGTGGCCCGACCTCGACGCGTACGCTGCTCACCGTCACCAAGCCGATCTCTCAAGGAGGATCCATGGCCACCACCCGTCAGGCCACAACGCAGTGGGAAGGCTCGCTGCTGGAAGGAGCCGGCCGAGTCTCATTCGACAGTTCCGGCCTCGGCACCTACGACGTGACCTGGGCGTCGCGGTCGGCCGAACCAGCTGGGCGCACCAGTCCAGAGGAACTGATCGCCGCGGCCCACTCATCGTGCTTCTCGATGGCGCTGTCGCACGCGTTGGCCAATGCCGGACACGCACCTGATCGTCTCGAGACGGTCGCCGCCGTCACCTTCCAACCCGGAGAAGGCATCACCGGCATCGTTCTCACCGTCACCGGCACCGTTGCCGGACTGAGCGCCGAGGAGTTCCAACGCTTCGCCGACGACGCCAAGGCGAACTGCCCGGTGAGCAAGGCGTTGACCGGCACGACCATCAGCTTGAAGGCGTCGCTCGCCAACGGCTGATCAACCCGCCAGAGGCGCCGATCGTCTCAGACCAAGGCAGCCGGCGAACACCGCGCCAGAACGTTGAAGTACCACCATCGGTTCTGCGGTCTAGCGGTGGCCGCAGGCAGCCCGGCTCGATCGTCCCACAGCTCGACCTCTCCGAGGAATCCAGCGTCGCGCAGCGCAGTGAGCAACCCGGCGGCGGTTGTGTAGTGCACGAGGAGCCCGAAGTCGTGCGCTCCGCTCACGGTGACCCGCCAGTCATTTCCGCTCGAGCCCAGTGGGCGCAGGCGTCGGAAGTTCTTGACAGCGATCGGAAGATGCATCACTCGCCGCGCCACGGTGCGCGCCGACGACCGCGGTTGTTTCAGCGTTACCGGAGGGACGCCCCACGGGCGTTCGCGTGGACCGGGCCCGTCGGAGTTGTGCGTCGAGAACAGAAAGACACCGTCAGACCGTAGGACACGGCGGATCTCGTGCAACGCGGTTTCACGGTCGGCATGGGAGATGGCGTCGAGGCCGTTGCTGCTGAACATGACGACATCGAACGAGGCGTCGGGGAAGTCGAGGGCTCGGGCGTCGCCGACGCGGAGGTCAGCATCGGGGAAGCGCCGCCGTGCCGCGGCGACAAGTTCCTCGAGGAAGTCGATGCCGACATAGCGGGCGGCGGACGTGGACAGGAGTGGCACCGTACGGCCGCCACCGACCCCGATGTCGAGCACCTCCAGGTCGGTTCGCCCACCCATGACGCGCTCGACGAGCACGCGTTCGGATCGATCGATCCAACCCGCGGCCGACGCGAATCGGGCGACCTGGCCGAGCTCCATCCACACCGTGCGGTTGACCCTGTCTTGAGCGGTCGCCGGAGCGTCATCATTCATCGCAGAACCTGACGCGCGCCGAAGGGAACTCGTGCAGTTCCCGTCTCATCGCGCGCCCTACCTTCCCGTCACTAGACCCCGGCTCGGTCACCCGGCCGGGCCACAGCAACAACGGTACAGGTGGTCCTTCGGCAGGTGTGCGTCAGCGGCCGCACTTGTCAGTTTTCTGTCATCTCAGCAGGTCAAGGCGTAGTGCGCGGCGACCATCGCGGTGAGGACCTTTGTCCCTATCAAAAGACCTACGCCAACTCGTAGTGTGCAGCAGCAGTGGGGCGCGTCGCACGCCCGCCGCGCGCCTCGGAAGAAAGGCGGTGGCGCCGTGAACCGGATTCATGCTCCATCACTCCAGACGATCGAGAATCTCGTCACTCCGAGCGCGGCCCGCCGTCCGTATCACGTCTCCACCACCGTGACGCACCTGCACCGGCCGCACATGGCGATCGATGACCTGATTCGTCACTCCGCACGGAGACCCACGGTTCACGCGTTGCTCGAGGTCGACGTGACCGAGGTTCGCGACCGGATGAGGGCCGTCGCCGAGGGGCACCACCCGACGATGACTGCGTTCGTGCTCTCCAGCATCGCTCGCGCCGTACGGGAGTGTCCGGAGGTGAACGCGCGGCGCGCCGGACGGCATGTTGTGCACTTCGACGAAGTCGACATCGTGGCGACCGTCGAGCGGGAGATCGACGGGGTCGTTGTGCCGGTCCCCTTCGTGGTGCAGGACGCCGACGACAAGTCGGTCGAGTCGATCGCTGCCGAGCTGCGCGCCGACCGCACGATCCCGTTGAGCCGTCACGACGACGGCCGAGCCGGCTCGATGCTGGCGCCGCTGCCTCGCTCGATGCGACGGCTCGGAGCCACCGTGTTCGGACACTTCCCGCGTGCCGCCGCCCGCTTCGGGCCACCGATCGGAGTCAGCTCAGTCGGGATGTTCGGCGTCGGCTGGGGAATCCCGGTGTCGCCGATGACACTGATGGCCACGATGGGCGGTGTTTGCACCCGACCGGTCTTCGAGCTCGGCCACGTCTTCAACCACGAGTTCCTGCCGCTTACCCTGAGCTTCGATCACTCCCTCATCGACGGCGCGCCCGCGGCACGGTTTTCCACCAAGCTGCGCACGCTGATGGAGACGGCCGCCGTGTTCGACGAGAACGGGTAGGCCAGCCGAGTCGGCCGGCCTTCGCCGTCGCGTGGCGGTGGCGAACGTCGCACCCCTAACGTGGCAGACATGCCGGTCACCGTTGGGTTCAATCACGTCGCCACGCTCACGTCGAACATGGACCGCACCGTCCAGTTCTACAAGGATGCGTTCGACGCCAGGGTCACGTTCGAGATGCAGGCCAAGGAGGACCACCCGCACATGGTGATCCTCGATCTCGGCGGCGGCGCTGCGCTCAACGTCTTCGAGGTGGCCGCGGACGAGATCATCGGTGACCGCCGCAAGCTCGGTGGACGCGGCGCCATCGACCACTACGGGCTCGCCGTTCCGTCCAAGGCCGAGTTGGAGAAGATGCAGCAGCGACTCGTCGCTGCCGGAGCCCAGATCGGTGAGATCCAGCGGCTCGGCAGCGAGTGGTCACTCTTCTTCCGCGATCCCGACGGCATGGAGCTCGAAGTCGTCGCCCACGCCGCGGACTGATCAGGCCTCGACGTAGATGCACTGCTCGGGGCAACCCTCGACGGCATCGAGCACGGCATCGATCAACGAGTCGTCGATGATCGCCACCTCATTGCTGCCGTACGCCCGCCCACCCGCGGTGACGAAGGCGACGCCATCGGATCCGAGTGCGAACACCTGGGGACAGTCGTCGACACAGACACCGACACCACTGCACTCGTCCTGATCGATCCACACACGCATGACGACCTCCCTGCCGGCAGCAGCGCAACCCCTGCTACCGACACGTCGCGCGACCGTGAGAGGTTTCGGCGCAAGGAAGCCGGCGTCGGCGTCAGCCGATGCGCATCAACTGCCCGGTGCGACCAGACCCCGGAATGAACAGATCCTTCGAGCCGGCCAGCTTGCCCAGGTAGCCGGCGTCGGCGGCCATCTTGCCGGCCGCGGCGTCGGACGCTTCCACGTCGGGCACCGATCCGATCCAGGCGAGGGTTCCCATCGTGCCGAACACGTCGCGCAGCACGGCGACCGGAGAGCCGATCACGTTCTCGACGTATTGGGCAATCTCGACTGCCCAACCGACAGCATCGACCAAGCGATCGACGAGGGCTGTTGCGGTGGTGACAGTGGCGACGGCGCCCAGCGGCGGCGGCTCCGCGGGCGTGCCGTAGATGATCTCCCGGAGCGAATCCTGCCCGGGCGCGGCGACGAGATCGGTTCCGGCGTCGAGCCGGTCGAGGAACTCGCTCTGCGTCGTCAGCGCGCCCATCGCCGACACCAACGCGGACTGCGACTCGGC
>DATBKA010000277.1:0-4105 GCA_036556105.1 Ilumatobacteraceae bacterium
TGGCCAGCATCCGGCGATCGTCGTCGTCGACGGCGCGGGCGTTGTTGTGCAGCATCGGCTGGTTCTCGACGGCGATCATCGTCGCGGCGATGTCATCGATCACCGGCTCGAAGTCGAGCCGGCGCGCGGCGCGACCCAGACCCACATCGACG
Organism: Ilumatobacteraceae bacterium; assembly: GCA_036556105.1. Lineage (GTDB taxonomy): Bacteria > Actinomycetota > Acidimicrobiia > Acidimicrobiales > Ilumatobacteraceae > JAENVT01. The sequence continues at coordinate 153 of DATBKA010000277.1, forward strand.
CACAGCGATCGGTAGGTCGTCGGCACGAGGTCGACAGAGCAGTCGAGCGCGACTGCGGCGTCTGCGTAGGCACTTGGTTCGCCCGTGACGTTCCACTCCAGCGCAGCGCGCAGCCCGACGGCGACGGCAACACCGTGCGGCACGTGGTACAGGGATCCGAGCGCGTGCCCGATCGAGTGGGCGGCGCCCGTGCCACAGTTGTCGATCGCCATCCCGGCGAGAAAGGCGGCCTCCTGCATCGCCTGGCGCGACGAAAGGTCGTTGCCGTCGGCCACCACGCGCGGCAGATGGGCGAGCACCAGCGACAGCGCCCGCTGTGCAGCGGCAGCGGCGATCGACGTGCGCCGCTGTCCGCTGCACGCCTCCATCGCATGGACGAACGCATCGAGGCCAGTTCCGATCGTGACGCCCGGGGGCATGCTCCGTGCGGCAGTCGGGTCGAGCACGACGAGGTCGGGCAGCATCTCGTCGCCCCAGGTCCACAACTTCCGGCCGTGACGATCGCTGACGATGCACGTGCGCGTCACCTCGGCGCCGGTGCCCGACGTGGTGGGGACGGCCACGATCGGACGTCGCCCTGGCAGTGGTTCGGCACACAGCAGGTACGGCTCGACACCGCCCGTTCCGACGCTGACCACGGCAGCTTGCTTGGCCGTGTCGAGCGCCGAGCCGCCGCCGACGCCGACCACGATCGGGTCTCGCACGGCTCGCACGGTCGCAGCCGCGGCATCGACCGAGGCGACGGTCGGCTCGCCGGGCGGCACGACATGGACGATCGGTGCCCGCCTCTCCAAGGCCTCGACGATGCGGGCGATGTAGCCGGTCGCCTGCACACCGCCGTCGACGATCAAGACGACCTTGCCGACCTCGCTGCCGTCGAGGGCGTCGATGGCACCGGGCAGCGCGGCGAGCGCGTCCACCCCCACCAGCGTGCGCGGCACACGACCGATCTCGTAGCTCGCCGACCCCATAACCGGAACAACTGTACTCGGAATCGGGCACTCGCTAGTCTCGCCGGAGTGACCAACGATGGGGGCAGGAGGCGACGCGGCCGAGACACGGGCCCGCGCAGCTCGCTCCCCCTGCAGCGGCCATGGCAGCAGCCACGCATGCGCCTCAACTTCACCGAGGTCGTCTCGGCGGACGAGCTGGAGTCGATCCACGAGGCATCACTGACGATCCTGGAACGGATCGGGATGGACATCTGGGACGGCGAGTGCCGCAGTCTGTTGCGCGACGCCGGAGCAGACGTCGACGAAGCAGGCCAGCACGTCCGCTTTCCCCGCGAGCTGATCGTGGAGCGGATCTCCACCGCGCCGGCGGAGTTCACGCTGCACAGTTGGAATCCCGAACGCAACCTGCGCATCGGGGGGAACTGGATGGCCAACGGCACGGTCGCCAGCGCGCCACACGTCGTCGGGCTCGACGGCACGCGGCGCACAGGGGATCGCGCCGGCTTCGATGATCTGCTCAAGCTCGGGCAGATGATGAACTCGATCCACTTCGTCGCCGGCTATCCGGTCGAGCCCGTCGATCTCCACGCGTCCGTTCGCCATCTCCACGCCGCCTTCGACGTGCTGACGATCACCGACAAGCACATCCACTGCTACAGCCTCGGTCGCCAGAAGAACCGGGACTGCATCGAGATGGTGCGCATCGCCCGCGGCGTCGACGACAGCACACTCGAGCGGGAGCCGTCGATCTTCACGGTCATCAACTCGAACTCGCCGCTGCGGCTCGACACGCCGATGTTGCAGGGCATCATCGAGATGGCGTCGCGCAACCAGCCGGTCGTGATGACACCGTTCACGCTCGCCGGGGCGATGGCTCCCGTCACCCTCGCCGGCGCCCTGGCCCAGCAGAACGCGGAGGCGCTGGCCGGCATCGCCCTGTGCCAAATCGTCCGGCCCGGCTCGCCAGTGGTGTACGGCGGCTTCACGTCGAACGTCGACATGCAGTCCGGCGCGCCGGCCTTCGGAACGCCCGAGTACGTGCGCACGGCGATGGTCGGTGGCCAGCTGGCCCGCCGTTACAACCTGCCGTATCGCAGCAGCAACGTCTGCGCCGCCAACGCGGTCGACGCCCAAGCGGCGTACGAGAGCGTGTTCGCGCTGTGGGGATGCGTCATGGGTGGCGTCAACATGATGATGCACGGCGCCGGGTGGATGGAGGGCGGCCTGCACGCCAGCATGGCCAAGCTCGTGCTCGACGCCGACCTGTTGCACATGGTGTCGGCGATGATGGACCCGGTCGTCGTCGACGACGACACCCTGGCCATCGACGCCATCGAAGAGGTCGGGCCCGGCGGCCACTTCTTCGGTGTCGGCCACACACAAGACCGCTACCGCACCGCGTTCTACCGCCCGATGGTCAGCGACTGGCGCAACTACGAGAGCTGGGACGAAGCGGGTCGTCCGGAGGCGGCAGGCAAGGCAACCGAGCTCGCCGCTGCGTTCCTCGCCGCCTACGAGCCACCGCCCATGGATCCGGCCCGCCGCGAGGAGCTCGAGGAGTTCGTCGCCCGACGTGTCGCCGAGGGTGGCGTCGCCACCGATTTCTGATGCCCGAGCGTTCGAGGAGACACACCCGATGAAGTCGTCAGCGCAAGCGGTCGTGATCGGAGGCGGCGTCGTCGGCGCCAGCGTCCTGTATCACCTCACCAAGGCGGGCTGGACCGACGTCGTGCTGCTCGAGCGCAAGCAGCTGACGGCGGGGTCGACCTGGCACGCCGCCGGCGGGATGCACACGTTGAACGGCGACCCGAACGTGGCCCGCCTGCAGCAGTACACCGTCAACCTGTACAAGGACATCGAGGCCGAGTCGGGTCAGCAGTGCGGCATCCACCTGCCCGGTGGGCTGATGCTCGCCGACACCCCCGAGCGGCTCGACTGGTTGCGCATGGCCCAAGCCCGCGGCCGCTACCTCGGCATGCACATGGAGATCATCTCCGTGGCCGAGGCCAAGCAGCTCAATCCCCTGCTCGAGGAGAAGTACTTCGTCGGCGCGCTGCACGACCCCGATGAGGGCAGCGTCGACCCGTACGGCGTCACGCATGCGTACGCCATCTGCGCCCGCAACCGCGGCGCCGAGGTCTACACCGACACGTGGGTGACCGGCTTGCAGCAACGCGCCGACGGCACGTGGGACGTGGCCACCGACCGCGACCACGTCATCCACGCCGAGCACGTCGTCAACGCCGGAGGGCTCTGGGCGCGCGAGGTCGGCAGGATGGTCGGGTTGGAGCTGCCCGTGCTGGCGATGGAGCACCACTACCTGCTCACCGAACCGATGCCGGAGGTGATCGCCTACAACGAGGAGCACCGGCGCGAACTGCCGCACATGATCGACTTCGCCGGCGAGATCTATGCCCGCCAGGAAGGCCAGAGCATCCTCCTCGGCACGTACGAGCAGGACAACCAACCGTGGTCACCGAACGAGACGCCGTGGGATTTCGTCTTCCAACTGCTGCCACACGACCTCGACCGCATCGCGCCGGAGCTCGAGCGCGGCTTCAGTCATTTCCCGGCCGTCGGTCGCGCCGGCATCAAGAAGTTCGTCAACGGGCCGTTCACGTTCAGCCCTGACGGCAACCCGCTGGTCGGCCCGATCTGTGGGATGCGCGGGATGTGGGTGGCGTGCGCGGTGATGGCCGGGCTGTCGCAAGGCGGTGGCGTCGGGCTGTCGCTGGCCAACTGGATGGTCAACGGCGATCCCGAGGACGACATCTGGGCGATGGACGTCGCTCGCTACGGGAGCTGGGCGACGCTCGCCTACACGAACGCCAAGGTTCGCGAGAACTACTCGCGGCGCTTCCGGATCACGTTCCCGAACGAGGAGCTGCCCGCCGCTCGCCCGCTGCACACGACACCGATCTACGACCGGCTCACCGATCACAACGCGGTGTGGGGCGCCGGCTTCGGGCTCGAGCATCCGCTGTGGTTCCAGGAACCTGG
>DATBKA010000278.1:0-2849 GCA_036556105.1 Ilumatobacteraceae bacterium
GTTGGCGTCGTACGCTTCGAGACTGATGAAGTAGTCGCCCACGGTTGCACCTTCGTCGTACGTGGCGACGATGGTGAACTTCTGGGTTCCGGTCTCGGAGAAGCGCACCGGGATCGACTGCCCCAACGTCCAGACCTTCTCGTCGGCGATGTCGCTGAAGACGGCGATCTCGTTGCCATGCAGGTCATCGAGGGAACCCTCGGCCAGGCCGAACTCCTCGATCTGTTGCATCGCCTGCGGATCGGCGCTGATCAGGTTGGTGCTGCCACCGTCGACCTCTGCCGGCGCCATGCGCATTCCCGTGACGGCATCGAGCTCGGGCAGCGCGGCCAGCTGCTCGGCGAGGAGCGGGCTGAGCCCGCCTGCACCACCGACATTGGCGGACACGACGAGATCACCGTTGAAGGTCTTGTCGACGTTGTGGGCTACGGAGGCCTTCGTCGACGACGCCAGGATGGTGATGAAGCCGACGAGGGCAACACCGATCATCAGCGCCGCAGCCGTAGCTGACGTGCGCTTCGGGTTGCGCATCGCGTTCTGCCGAGCCAACGTCCCCGACATGCCCTTCAGCCTGGGCATCGGCGAACCAATGATGCGGCTGATCGGACGAGCGAGCACCGGGCCGAGCACGGCGACGCCGACGAACACGAGGACGGCACCGAGGCCGACCGGCGCGATCCCGGCTCCACCGAACAGGCCGGCGCCCATCGCCAACGCACCGAGGCCGGTGACGATCGAACCGTTGACGATCCGGCGACGGCTGCGGCTCGAGTGATCGATGGCAACGTCGCGCATCGCCGCGACCGGCGGGATCTTCGCCGCCCGGCGAGCCGGAAGCACGGCGGAGGCGATGCTGACGCCGAGGCCCGACATGACCGAGACGATCACGGTCTTGCTACTGAGGACGACACCACCTGCCGGGATGTCGATGCCGAGGCCGGCCAGCAGCGCCTTCAGCCCCGCGGCAACACCGACTCCGGCAGCCAGGCCGACCACCGAGGCGATCAATCCGACGACGCCGGCTTCGAGCAGCACCGAGCGAGTCACCTGGCGGCGGCTCGCCCCGATCGCGCGCATCAACGCCATCTCCTTGGTGCGCTGGGCGACCAAGATCGAGAACGAGTTGTAGATGATGAACGATCCGACGAACAGGGCGATCACCGCGAAGACCATGAGGAACACGTTGAAGAAGCTCATGTCGTCCTTGATGGCCTTCTGGTCCTCGAGTGTGATCTGCGCACCGGTCAGCACCTCCGTGCCGGACGGCACGATCTTGGAGATGTCGGCAACCAGTTGCGCCTCGCTGACGCCCGGCTCGGCGACCACCTTGACGGCGTCGATGTTGCCGGGTTGAGTCAAGTACGCCTGCGCGGCCGTCGGCGTGAACATCGTGAACGATGCACCGCCGGGACTGTCGGTGTCGCCGAACTTGGCGATGCCGACGATCTCGACGTGCTGCGGGCCCGTCTGGGTGAGCACCGTCGTGGTGTCACCGATGGCGAAGCCGGCGTCGTCGGCGCTGCCCTTGTCGATGACGACCTCGTTGTCGCTCTGCGGCGGGCGGCCGGCGGTGAGCTCGAACGGGTTGAGGTCGTCGTTGCTGAGCCATTCAGAGCCGATCACGGGGGCGCCCATGTTCGGGTTGCCGATCGGCTTCCCGGCCTTGTCGACGAGTTGGGCGTATGCCTCGATGTGCCCTTCGGCGACGGCGACGCCGTCGACCTCGTTGATGGCCTCGATCAGTGCGGCATCGAGACGCGGCCGCTGCTCTCCGAACCATTCGCTGTCGAACGCCGACTCGGCGCGAACATACGCGTCCGTGCCGCTGTTGACGTCGGCGAACAGCTTGTCGAAGGTCTTGCCGATGGTGTCGGTCAGCACCAGGGTGCCGGCCATGAACGCCACGCCGAGCAGAACTGCGAAGCTCGTCGTGAACAGGCGCAGCTTGCGCGCTGCGAGCGATTTGAGGGTGGTGAGGAACATCGCGATCACTCCCCGAAGTGCTTCATGCGATCGAGGACTCGATCGGCGGTCGGTGCGTACATCTCGTCGACGATCGAGCCGTCGGCGAGGAAGATGACGCGCTCGGCGTAGCTGGCCGCGGCCGGGTCGTGGGTGACCATGACGATGGTCTGGCCCAGATCGCGGACGGCGCTGCGCATGAACGACAGGATCTCGGCGCCGGTGCGGGAGTCGAGGTTGCCGGTCGGCTCGTCACCGAAGATGATCGCCGGGCGGCTGGCCAAGGCGCGGGCCACGGCGACGCGCTGCTGCTGGCCACCGGAGAGCTCGCTCGGGCGGTGACCGAGGCGATGGCCGAGCCCGACGGTCTCGACCACGTTGTCGAGCCATTGTTTGTCGGGCTTGCGGCCCGCCAATGTCGTGGGCAAGACGATGTTCTCCAGCGCCGACAGCGTCGGCACCAGGTTGTACGCCTGGAAGATGAATCCGATCTTGTCCCGGCGAAGCAACGTCAGGCGCTTGTCGTCGAGACCGGACAGGTCGGTGTCACCGATGAACACGCTGCCGGAGGTCAACGTGTCGAGCCCGGCGACGAGGTGCATCAGCGTGCTCTTGCCGGACCCACTGGGACCCATGATCGCGGTGAACTGATGGGCATGGAAGTCGACCGTGACGTTGTCCAGCGCCGTGACGGCGGCGTCGCCGTGGCCGTAGCGCTTCGTCGCGCCGACGGCGCGGGCAGCGGCCGTCGAGGTGACGGCTGGCGTGGTGGGAGGCGTGTTGAGGGTGGAGGTGTTCAGGGTGGAAGGGGTGAGTGTTGCGGTCATTGCAGTGCTCCTGTGGGAGAGGGATGTGGCGGAAGTGCGGGTTTGCACTGGCACACCCTG
>DATBKA010000279.1:0-3148 GCA_036556105.1 Ilumatobacteraceae bacterium
TCATCCCCCCGCACCTGTTGGGTCGCGTCAACAGCGTCTATCGCTTCTTCGCCTGGGGCATGATGCCGATCGGCGCCGCCCTCGGTGGAGCGACCGTCACCATCGTCAGTCAGATCACCGATCGGCAGATGGCGCTGCGCACCGCCTTCTTCTTCGACGCGGCGATCTATGCCGGCCTGTTCGTGATCGGCCGCAGCAAGCTCACCACGGCGAAGCTCGAGGCGGCACGAGCAGCGGCCACTGCCTAAGCTCGACAACGACCAATTCGGACATAGTCGAACACACGGGAGCCTCAGCAATGTCACTCGGCGCGAACCTCAGTGAAACGTCCATCCTCGCCGAGCGAGCCAAGGCGCTGGTGCCCATGCTCGACTCGGAAGCCGAGTTCGCCGACGCGCAAGGCAAGCTCTCGCCCGCCGTGGTCGAGGCGTTGCACCGCGAGGGTCTGCTCAAGATGTGGGTACCCGAGAAGCTCGGCGGCTCCGAGCTCGACCCGCTCCACTCGTTGGAGGTGCTCGAGAACCTGTCGTATGGCGACGCATCTGCCGGCTGGGTCACGATGGCTGCCAACCTGTCGATCGGCACCGCCGGCGCCTATCTCTCCGACGCCGCCGTCGGGGAGTTGTGGGCGGACGGCAAGTCGCCCGTCATCGCCGGGCAAGGCACCCGCCCGGGCACGGCCAAGACCGTCGATGGCGGCCATCTGCTCACCGGCTCGTGGAGCTTCGGATCAGGAATGCTGCACTCGACGCACATCCACTCGATGGGCATCATCGAGGAGACTGGCGAGCCGCGCATCTTCGTGACCCCGATCGAGTCGGCGAACCTGCTCGGCAACTGGGACGTCATGGGGCTGTGCGGCACCGGCAGCATCGACTACACCATGGACTCGGTCTTCGTTCCAGATGGATGGAGCCACTTCCAACCGGCCACCGTCTCCGATCGCGGCGGCAACCTCTACGGCATCGGCATCATCGGGTTCGCCGTCACCTGCCACTCCGGTTGGGCGATGGGTGTCGGGCGGCGGATGCTCGACGAGTTGGCCGGCCTCGTCCAGAGCAAGGCCGGACGGCCGGGAGCGCAGGCCGACAACAGCGCGTTCCAGCAAGGGTTCGCCGAAGCGGAAGCGAGCTTCCGTGCCGCGCGAGCACTGGTGCTCGAGTCGTGGACCGACCTGACGAACAGCTTGTACGCCGGGCAGGAGATCTCGGTGCGCCAGCACACGCTGGTGCGTCTCGCTCTGACCCACATCACGAAGACGCTCCACGAGGTTGCCTCGTTCGTCTACCTGGCGGCCGGCACCACGGCGCTCCGCCACGGCACGCTGCAGCGCTTGTTCCGCGACGTGCACGCCGGCACGCAGCACGTCACGTCGGCGCCGTTCGTCTGGCAGACGTGCGCCCGCGACCTGCTCGGCGTCGCCGAGGGCCAGCACTGGCAGTTCCTCGATCTCGTCGACTGACCACTCGCGCCTTAGGGCGTCGCCGCTCCAGCGAGCCGCCACGCCCAGCGCAGGGCGTGATCGAGAGATCCCGTGAAAGCGATGCCCTTCCAGGCGATGTCGAACGCCGTGCCGTGGTCGACCGAGGTACGCACGATCGGCAAACCGACGGTCACGTTGACGCCGCTCTCGAACGCCAGCAGCTTCATCGGCGTGTGCCCCTGATCGTGGTACATGCACACGATCGCGTCGAAGCGCTGGCGGTGCACGGCCTGGTGGAACACGGTGTCGGCGGGGTGCGGGCCGGTGGCGTCGATGCCCGCCGCGCGTGCCGCCTCGATGGCGGGGACGATCCGCTCCGCATCTTCGGTCCCGAACAGTCCGTGCTCGCCGGCGTGCGGGTTCATGCCGCACACGGCGATGCGCGGCTGATCGAGGAACCGGTGCAACGTCTCATGAGTCAGTTCGATCACTTCGAGCACCCGCGCCTTCGTGACGCGCTCGATCGCCTCACGCAACGAGACGTGTGTGCTGACGTGCGTGACGGCGAGGTCGCCGGCGACGAGCATCATCGTGTATCGCTGCACACCGCATGCCGCGGCGATCAGCTCGGTGTGACCGACGAACGAGGGGTCGCTGAGCTGTGTGGCTTCCTTGTTCATCGGCATCGTGGCGATCCCGGCGACACGTCCGGCCAACGCGTCGGTCGCCGCCGACAGCACGTACTGCCGCGCTGCCGCGCCTGAGGCAGCGTCGATCTCGCCGGGACGATGATCGGCGGCCGACAACAGCCCGGCGTCGACGACCGACAAGACGCCCGGCGTTCCCTGGCGCGGGTCGGTGACGGCCTCCATGGCCACGTGGACTCCGAGCAGCTCGGCACCGTGACGCAGCACGGCCAGGTCGCCGTAGACGACGACCGGCTCGTCGAGGAACGCGTCCTCGGCGGCGCGGCGCAGAATGATCTCGGGGCCGACGCCGGACGCGTCGCCCATCGTGATCGCCATCGGCGCCGTGGTCACTGCTGCGATCCTCTCACCAGGTCCACCAGGGTATTGGCAGTTCCGAAGCCGCCAGGCTTGGTCGCCAATCGCAATCGCCTGCCGCGGATCACCGCCTCGCCGATGCCGACCGCCGCGCCCACCGAGCCGAACACCTCGACCGTGTTGTCGCCGACGAATGCCTCGGCGGTGTCGCCGCCGACGAGGATCACACTCCGCGCCGCCATCTCGGCGACCCGGGCATGAGCGCGTTCGGCGACGTTGGCGGCCACCGCGTCGGGGTCGCCGTCGCGCCCTTGCGGCGGCGTGACGACCGCAATCCCGGCGTCGGCCAACGCCACCATCTGGGCGCGGGCCATCGGATGGACACTGGCACACGCGGCGACGACCGGACGTGGCAACAATGGATCGGGCAGCCCGCGTGGCACCGTCGGCGGCGTGCACGCCCGTGCGACCGCGCCGACCACCGATGCCGAGCCGGCGATGATCACGCTCGGCAGATCGAGGGCCACACCCACGAGCTGCTCGATGTCGTCGAGCGTCGCCGCGTCGACGATGGCCACCTGGCCGTCGCCGGCCAACCACAGCGTCAACGCGGCCGTGCCGGTCAACTCGGCGCCGGGCAGCCGCTGACTGGGCCGGCTGGTCGTCACCGGGTGACGCGGATCCACGGCGTGCTGCGTCTCGGCGACGGGAACACCGTCGA
>DATBKA010000280.1:0-3450 GCA_036556105.1 Ilumatobacteraceae bacterium
CTCGGCGACGAATCGTTGCGTGCCGACGCGGCCATCGTCGCCGTGCCACACGACGTCGTCGCCCGGCTGCTGCCCGACGGCAGCGTCGAGCAGCAGGAGCAGCTCGGCGGGCTCGGTCGCTCGCCGATCGTCAACGTCCACCTTCTCTACGACCGCACGGTGCTCGACCGGCCGTTCGTCGCCGGGCTGCACTCGCCGGTGCAGTTCGTGTTCGACCGCACAGCCTCGTCGGGTGCGCCCGCGGGAACACAGATGATCGCAATCTCGCTGTCGGCCGCGGCGGAGTACATGTCGTGGTCGCGCCAGCAACTCGTCGATCATTTCACCGCCGAGGTGGCGCGCCTGCTGCCGCGGGCGCCGGGTGCCAACGTGACCTGGTCGATGGTCACGCGTGAGGCTGCGGCGACGTTTCGGGGCGCGCCGGGCTCGGCCCGGCTTCGAGCCCAGACCGCGACTCGCTTGCCCGGTGTGTTCTTGGCGGGTGCCTGGACCGACACCGGGTGGCCCGCCACGATGGAGGGCGCAGTGCGCAGCGGCAACCACGCCGCGGCCGCGGTCGGTCAGTTCCTTGTCAACGATGCTGTGCGGGAGGGAGCAGCAGTATGAGCAGACCATCGGCACTCGCCCGAGCCCACACCATGGTCGAACCCGGCCTGCGCAAAGCGATCGGAACGCTCGACGCGCATCTGCGCATCCCTGCCGAGTATCACTTCGGCTGGGTCGAGATCGACGGCACGCCGACGTCGAGCGGCGGCGGCAAAGGTGTGCGCCCGGCACTGGCGATGCTCGGCGCCGAAGCCGTCCGCGCCGACGCCTCGGTCGCAGCTCCTGGTGCGGTCGCGCTCGAGCTGATCCACAACTTCTCGCTGATCCACGACGACATCATGGACGGCGATCGCACCCGGCGGCACCGGCGAACCGTGTGGGACGTCTACGGCGTCGGCGACGCGATCCTCGTCGGCGACGCGATGCACACCCTGGCGTTCCAGGTGTTGCTCGACGACCCGACCCCGACGCACCTGGCCGCCGCGAACCGGCTCGGTCTTGCCGTCAGCGCGATCATCACCGGTCAAGCGCAAGACACGGCGCTCGATCGGTCTCGCGAGGCGACGCTGGCGGCGTGTCTGGTGATGGCCGGCAACAAGACCGGCGCACTGTTGGCGCAATGCGCCGCGATCGGGGCCGTGCTCGGCGGTGCCGACGACGAGACCGCGAACGCCCTCGATCGGTTCGGGGCCGAGCTGGGGTTGTCGTTCCAAGCAGTCGACGACGTCCTCGGCATCTGGGGGGATCCGCAGGAGACTGGCAAGCCGGTCGGGAACGACCTACGCGCCCGCAAGAAGTCGATGCCGGTGGCGATGGCGTTCGACGACGGTGGCACGCTTGCTGACGACCTACGTACCGCGTTCGATGCCGAGCAGGTCAGCGACGCCGACGTCGCCCGGCTGTCCGAACAGCTCGACGCGGTGGGCATCCGCCGGCGCGTGCTCGAACTGGCGCGCACGCATCTCGATGCCGCGCTTGCCGCCCTCGCTTCGCGACCGCTCGTCGACAGTGCTGCCGCCGAGTTGGCCGATCTCGCCCGCTTCGTCGTGGATCGGAACCACTGATGTCGACCATCGAACCGCGCCTCGACGCCGCCGGTGTCCACACGGCACGCCGCACGCTCGATCGCGCCGTGCAGGCGTTCCTCGATCTGCAGCACGCCGACGGCTACTGGAAGGGCGAGCTGGAGACCAACGTGACGATGGACGCGGAGGACCTGTTCCTGCGCGAGTTCCTCGGCATCAGTGATCCCAAGATCACCGCCGCCGCGGCCAACTGGATCCGCGCCAGCCAACGCGACGACGGTACGTGGTCGAACTTCTTCGGCGGCACTCCCGACCTGTCGACGACCATCGAGGCGTATTGGGCGTTGAAGCTGGCCGGCGACAGTGCCGACGCGGCGCACATGCAGCGGGCGGCGAGGTTCATCGTCGATTCCGGCGGGCTCGAACGCAGCCGCGTCTTCACCCGCATCTGGATGGCGCTGTTCGGCCTGTGGTCCTGGGACGACCTCCCGGCACTGCCACCCGAGGTCATCCTCTTCCCGTCATGGGCACCGCTCAACATCTACGACTTCGCCTGCTGGGCGCGCCAGACGATCGTGCCGCTGACCGTCGTGGGTGCGCACCGACCCGTGCATCCCACGTCGGTGACGCTCGACGAGCTGCGCACCGGCGCCACGCGACCCGAGCTCGATCCGCGGCCCGCCGGGTCGACGGGCCGTCGCTTCCAGCAGCTCGACCGAGCTCTGCAATGGTACGAGCACCGGCCGCTGCGCTGGTTGCGCCGCCTGGCCTTGTCACGCGCCGAGCGGTGGATCATCGCCCGCCAGGAGGCCGACGGCAGTTGGGGCGGCATCCAGCCGCCGTGGGTGTACTCGGCGATCGCTCTGCATTTGCAGGGCTATGCCCTCGACCATCCGGTGATGCGCGCCGCGTTCGAAGGCCTCGATCGCTTCAGCGTGTGGGACGACGGCGGCCGCGTTCGTCGTCTGGAGGCGTGTCAGTCGCCGGTGTGGGACACCGCCCTCGGGTTGGTCGCCCTCGCCGATGCGGGGGTCGCAGCCACCGACGAACGCATCGTCCGCGCCGTCGACTGGGTCCTCGTCGAGGAGATCCGCGTCCGTGGCGACTGGAGCGTCAAGCGCCCCAACCTGGCGCCCAGCGGCTGGGCGTTCGAGTTCGAGAACGACAACTATCCCGACATCGACGACACGTCGGAGGTCGTGCTGGCGTTCGACCGGCTGGCGGTCGCCCGCCCCGTCGCGGTCGGCGAAGCGATCACGCGCGCCGTGCGCTGGCTCGACGGCATGCAGAGCCGCGACGGCGGTTTTGCAGCGTTCGACGTCGACAACGACTCGCCGATCCCGGCGCAGCTGCCGTTCTGCGACTTCGGGGAGGTCACCGACCCACCCTCCGCCGACGTCACCGCGCACGTCGTGGAGATGTACGCGCGGCTGCGACGCAGCGGGCGGCAGGTCGACGGACACGTTCTCGATCGCGCCGTGCGGTGGCTGATCGCCGAGCAGGAACCGGATGGATCGTGGTTCGGGAGGTGGGGCGCCAATCACGTCTACGGAACCGGCGCGGCCGTGCCGGCCTTGGTCGACGCGGGGGTCTCACCCGACGATCCGCGAATCCGACGCGCCGTCGAGTGGTTGCACCGTGTCCAGAACGACGACGGCGGATGGGGAGAGGACCTGCGTTCCTACGACGACCCGGCGTGGCGGGGCCGCGGCAACTCCACGCCATCGCAGACCGCGTGGGCGTTGCTGGCGCTGATCGCCGCCGATCGCTTCGACGCGCCGACGCAGCGCGGCGTGCAGTGGTTGATCGACCATCAGCGCGACGACGGTTCGTGGGACGAGGCCTACTTCACCGGCACCGGCTTCCCCGGCGACTTCTA
>DATBKA010000281.1:0-3378 GCA_036556105.1 Ilumatobacteraceae bacterium
GTTGAGGATCTCGATCTCGCTCGGGCACTTGATGTCGCCGGCGGTGATCTCGGCCGGACCACGCACGTCGAGACGAAGGACGATGTCGTCATCGCTCGTCGACCTCGTCGCCAACCTCAGCGACGAGCCGCAGGGCCTCGAGCTTGGCGAAGTCGCCGCCGTCGCCGCGTCGTCCCCCGACCTCGACCTGCCGATCGAAGACCTCGACCTCAGCGAGCGGCCGCGCAACTGCCTCAAGCGGGCCCAGATCAACACGGTCGGCGAGCTGCTCACCAAGACCGAGGACGACCTGCTCAACATCACCAACTTCGGCCAGAAGAGCCTCGACGAGGTCAAGCAGAAGCTCGACGAGCGCGGCTTGACGCTGCGCGGCTGATCACGAGCGACGGAGACCACCAATGCCCGCCACCCCACGCCGCGCCCGCAACTTCGGCGGCAGCTCGCAGCACCAGAAGTTGATGATGGCCAACCTCGCCGCGTCGTTGATCGCCGCCGAGGGCATCGTCACCACCGAGGCCAAGGCCAAGGCGCTGCGCCCGATCGCCGAGAAGCTGATCACCAAGGCCAAGAAGGCCCAGGAGGAAGGGTCGTTGCGGGTGCACCGCATCCGCCAGATCCAGGGCTACCTCGGCGACCAGGAGATGACCCACAAGCTCGTCAACGAAGTCGCGCCGCGCTACGAGGACCGCAACGGTGGCTACCTGCGCATCCTCAAGCTCGGCCCGCGCCAGGGCGACAACGCCCCGATGGCGCGCATCGAGCTCGTCTGATGACCAAGCATCAGATCTCGATCACGTACTGCGTGCCTTGAGACTATTCAGAGCGCGCCGTGAGCGCCGCCCACGATCTCCTGCACGACTACCAGCACATCATCGCTGACCTTCGTCTCGTCATGGGTTCGAAGGGCATCTTCGACGTCGTCGTCGACGGCGAGATGCTGTATTCGAAGGCCGCCACCGGCCGGCACGCCAAGCCGGGCGAAGTGCTCGACCTCTTCCGCACTCGCTACGCCAAAGACGTCGAGGTCTACGAGCACTAAACAGAGCTGAGGCTTTGCAGGCCGGTTCGAGGCAACGTTTAGTCTGCCGCCGTGCGCTTCCGTTTGATCCCGAGGGACAACGGGTTCTACCCGCTGTTCGAGCAGCAGGCCTCGACCGCCGTGGACACTGCGGTACAACTCGAGAAGCTGATGGCCTCGTTGCCGATCCACTCCGATCGCGTCGACACGATCGTCGCCGCCGAACGAGCCGGCGACGAAGTGATGCGGCTCGTGCGCAGTCGTCTCGAGACCTCGATCGTCACGCCGTTCGACCGCGAGGACATTCAGTCGCTGGCGAACTCGCTCGACGACGTGCTCGACGAGATGCGCGCCGCCGCAGATCTGGCCCACCTCCACCAGCTCTCGTCCCCGCTGGCCGGTATCGGTGATTTGGTCGCGCTGCTCCGCAAGATCGTCGAGGCCAACTGTCGACTCGTCGGGAAGTTGTCGACGCTGAACGACGTCCACGGCGACATCGACGAGATCGACACGCTGGAGAGCCAGGCCGACGCGACCTATCGACGAATCATGGCCGAGCTGTTCAGCGGCACGCACGACGCGCTCGACATCCTCAAGTGGAAGGACATCGTCGAGGCCGTCGAGCGGGCGATCAACGCAGTCGAGGACGCCAGCGACGTGATCCAGGCGATTGCTGTGAAGCACGCCTAGCGATGACCACCACGTTGCTGGTCGTCGTCGTGGCGATCGCACTCGTCTTCGACTTCGTCAACGGTTTCCACGATGCGGCGAACTCGATCGCCACCGTCGTCGCCACTCGCGTGCTCAAACCGTGGCAGGCCGTGATCTGGGCCGCGTTCTGGAACTTCATCGCCTTCGCCGTGCTGCCCTTGAAGGTGGCCAACGAGATCGCCAAGATCATCGACAGCAACGTCGTCTCGATCGGCTTGGTGTTCGCCGGGTTGCTCGGGGCCATCTTCTGGAACGTGTTGACTGCGGTGCTCGGGTTGCCGTCGTCGTCGTCGCACGCGCTGATCGGTGGAATGGTTGGTGCGGGCATCGCCAAGTCCGGCGGGCACGTGGTCAACCTCGACCGAGTCAAGAAGACGGCGGTTTTCATCGTGTACTCGCCACTGCTCGGTCTGCTGCTGGCCTTCACCCTCGTCGTGCTGGTGATGTGGATCGTGCACCGCAGCCATCGCAAGCGGGCCATCAACCGCACCTTCCGCAGCCTCCAGTTGGTCTCGGCTGCAGCGTTCAGCCTCGGCCACGGCGCCAACGACGCCCAGAAGACGATGGGCATCATCGCCGCGCTGCTGGTCGGCGCGCACCGCCTCGACGCCAAGGTTCTCAAGAAGACCGACGCATTGCCGCTGTGGATCGTCCTGTCGTGTCACAGCGCGATCGCCCTTGGCACGATGTTCGGAGGCTGGCGTATCGTGCGCACGATGGGCAACAAGCTGACCCGGCTGCAGCCGATGGGCGGTGTGTGCGCCGAGAGTGCGGCGGCGGCGACGTTGTTCTTCGCCTCGTACAAAGGCATTCCGGTCAGCACCACGCACACCATCACCGGCGCGATCGTCGGTGTCGGCTCGGCAGACCGGATGTCGGCCGTCCGTTGGAACGTCGCCGGCCGAGTGGTGTGGGCATGGGTGTTCACCATCCCTGGCGCGGCAGTCGTGGCGATGCTGTCGTACTGGTTCGTCGCGGTGCTGAGCTGATGGACCGTCGCGCCGTGTTCTTCATGTGCAGCGCGGTGGTCTGCGTGTTGCTGGCCTTCGTGACGCCGAGCGAGCTGAGCTGGGTCGGCAATGTGATGGCACTCGGGTATGTGGTGCTGGCCGTCGCCTCGTGGCTTGATTACGCCTCCCGTCGGGGCACCACTCGGTAGAGGCAATGTTGCGCCGGGCCAAGCTGATCCTCGCCTACGACGGCACCGCATTTCACGGCTTCGCCGAGGCCGATGGCGTGGTGACCGTGATGAGCGTGCTGCGCGACGCATTGGAGAAGGTCGCCCGCCAATCGTTGGAGCTCGTCGGCGCCGGGCGCACCGACGCCGGCGTGCATGCATGGGGCCAAGTCGTCAGCGGTGACCTGCCCGACGAAGTCGATCTCGACGCGTTGGTTCGACGCGTGAATCGGATGTGCGGGCCGGCCATCACGCTTCGCTCGGCGACGTGGGCCGACTCGCCCGACTTCAGCGCCCGCTTCAACGGGCTGTGGCGCCACTACCGCTACGACGTGTGGAACAACCCCGAGGCGAACCCGTTCCTGGCCGCGGTGTCGTGGCATGTGCCGCAGCCGCTGTCGGTACCGGCACTGCACCTGACGTGCGATCCGTTCATCGGCGAGCACGACTTCTCCTCGTTCTGCCGTCGCCC
>DATBKA010000282.1:0-3379 GCA_036556105.1 Ilumatobacteraceae bacterium
GCCGTCGACACGGACGGCTGGAAGAACGCCATCCCCGAGATCCGCGAGCACTACGCCCGGTTCGACGGGAAGCTGCCCGCCCAGCTCCCCATGGCCCTCGACCTCCTCGAAGAACGCCTCGGCTGACCGAGCCCAGGCAACCGTTTGTGAATTTCTCGCCCGCATGTGGGCCGGAAGTTCACAAACGCATCATCGTGATGATCAGCGGACTTGGCCGACGAGCATGGCGCGGATGCCGAGGCCGGCGATGAACAAGCTGCCCAAGCCGTAGAGCAGATACAGGCGATGCTTCATCTGCACTCGATACGAGTAGATGATGGCGATGGCGATGATCGCCACGAACCCGTAGAAAGCATGGAACTTCGGGAAGCGGAACTTGTACTTGTTGACCAGGATCACGCCGAGCGTGACTTGGACGAACACGGTCAACTCGGCGAGCGCCACGAACCACCACATCGCCCGCGTCCGCAACTGGTGCAGCCAGTTGGCTGCCAACGCCCAGGTGCCGGCCAGACCGTTGCCGATGATCACGAACCAGGCGAAGTTCTCGTGAAAGTCGCGAACCGCCACAGCGAACAACAGCAGTGTCGTCGCGTCAGGCGGGCGTGGTCATCGCCGCGTTGCGCGTCGTCTGTTGAGCCTGTGCCTCCTGGAACGCGCTGGCGGCGATGTCGACCAGTTCGGTGATCTCGTCGTCGGAGAAGCCGGCCAGTTTCCGGAAGTTGCGAGCGAGGTGCACCGGGTTCTCGTCGCGCTCGCCGCGGAACCCTCCGACGCTGAACAGCTTGTCGACGGCCTTCTGGAAGTCGAGGGCCTCCTTCTGCCGCTGCGGATCCTGCGCGGTCAGCCGGCGCAACCAGTCGCTGCCCATCTTCACGTGCGTCACCTCGTCGGCCAGCATCCAGTCCTCGGCGAAGGCCAGCACCGGATCAGACAACGTCGTGCCGAAGTCGCGCATCGTCTTGAAGACGTCGATGGCGAGGCCTTCGAGAGCACGGTTGACACCGGTGAGGCGCAGCACGGGGTCGGGGTTGCACGCCGCTTCGAACAGCAAGGTCTGCTCGGCGAACTCGCCGATCTCGGAGCCCATGTGCTCGCCGAGCTTGACGCTGATCTCCACGTGACGGGCCTCGTCCCAGCATTGCCGGGCCATGTCGAGCTTGAGCCCGAATGGGGCCTGGTCGAGTCCGTCGCCGGTGTCGAAATCGAAGCACGTGCGCCCCGCCCCTTCGAGCGCCTGGATCTCTCCGACGAAGATGCCGTGCATCAGGCCGCGGGCGTTGTCGGTGGCGTTCTCGTACGTGGGTGCCAGCGTGTTGCGCTGCGCGCTGGGCGAAAGGTTGCGCGGATCGAACACGACGTCTTCGACGCGCATCCGTGAGAACCGTTCGTCGCGGGCAAGCTCTGCCACCGGCAACATTCGCTTCATCTCTGCCTGCCTCCTGAGTTCCTGGACGAGGTTGCGCTACTCACCACAACCTTGCCCGCCGAGCACTGACGTCACCGTATCGGTCGCCTCCACCCCGCTGAGGAACCCAACGAGGTTGTCGTTGACCTTGAAGTTCGGCCCACCGAACTCGTCGCCGGGGTTGATGATGACGCCTGGGTACGTGCCCGTCAACTCGGCGACGGTCGAGCCGACGCCGATCCCTGCGTCGGTCTTGAGGCCGGCGGGCGCGATCTCCGAGCCCAGCGGCGGGCCGTACACGTACGAGAAGAAGTGGCGGCGGCCGGACGTGACGCTGCTCTCGTCGCTGAACTGCAGGATGAGGTCACCCCAGATCACCTGGCGGAACCCTTCCGGTGACGTGCCGGGACAGGCGCCGACCGCGAGTGGGTCGACCCAGCCACTGTCGACCGTGGGCGGCCCGATGATCGCCGAGACGTAGGCGACGACACCGTCGGGATCGGCCCCGAACGCCGCGTCGCCGAGGCTGTTGGCGCGCATCACCAGTTCGGCGCCGGGCAAGATCGTCGTCGTCGTGGTGCTGCTGGTCGTGGTCGTCGACGTGGTCGAGGTCGACGTCGACGTGGATGCGGCCGTGGTGACCGGCGTCGTCGTCGAGGTCACCGTCGTGCTCGACGTCGACGTGTCGACGACCGCGCTCGACGATGTCGACACCGAGTCGGTCGATTGGCCGTCGCTGCTGCAACCGGCGACCACGACAACCAAGACGGCGAACGGAGCGAGGCGGATCGGCTTCACAGCGTGAAGTCTGGCACGCGCCATCTCGCTTACCTGATCAAGGTGTCGGCCTCGTGACCACTTTCAACAAGCTGTAATGCACCCGCGACGACATCGACAACCGTGACCGAGCAGTTGTCGAGGCTGCGCACCACGAGCCGATCGTCGCCGAGAGCCGCCCCGATCGCGGCGTTGATGGCGATGAAGTGGCTGAAGACCACGGTGTCGCCACCGAGCCCGACGAGCGCGGTCACCACTCCGTCGCGATAGCCGACGTAGCGCGCGCCGAGATCACTCCACGTGCCCGCCATCGCGGCACGCAACCAGTCGACGCGGTCGGCCATGTCGACACCTTCTGGCGATGGGATCTCTCCGACAGCGTCGACGACGGGAGCGTCGACGTTCCACAACGACGCCAGCGGCACTGCCGTTGCGCGGCAGCGCCGGAAGGGACTGGTGATGATCGGTAGCGGCCCGACGGGGTTCAGCCGTTCTGCCACCGCCCGGGCCTGAAGCTTGCCGACGTCGTCGAGGCCGGGGTCGGGATCGACCGACCACCCGGCCGTGGCCCGGCCATGGCGAACGAGGTACAGGCGCGTCATCGTGCAGTTCTCAATCGAACAACCAACCCGGCTGCACTCCGGGATCGGCACCTTTCAGGATGAACCACTCGGTTCCGAACGTCGCCGCGAACGCTTCTTCCGGCATCTGCAGGAAAAAGCCGGTGTCGGTGACCTGGCTCTTGTGACAACGGAACGACTCGCGCTTGTGAGCGACGAACGCGGACACGTCGACGGCGTGCGTCAACTCGGCCTCCGGCATGCCCAGAGGGTTGCCGTCGTCGGCCCCGGCGTTCGGGTCGAAGTCGTTCTCGGGCATCATCGGCGCACCGGCCTGGCGAGCCATCTCCATCATCCGCACGATGTGATCGCGATTGACCGTCGCCTCGAACACGCGGGGCGTGCCAGCGAGCTCGCCGGCGCGGTGACCGACGTGATGGACCTTGATGTGATCGGGATGGCCGTAGTTGCCGTGCCAGTCGTAGACGGTGAGGACGTCGGCGTTCTCCTCGCGCAAGATGTCGGCCAGCCGTTCGGCGGCAAGCTCGAGCGGCGCTTGGAAGAACGAGTGCGGGTCGTTGTTCTGCTCCCATCCGGTCATGCCGCTGTCCTTGTATCCGAGCCACTCGACGCG
>DATBKA010000283.1:0-1625 GCA_036556105.1 Ilumatobacteraceae bacterium
CTCTTGGCCACGCTCCTGTTCCTTCTCGTGTGGGCGGGTGCGCATTCGAAGACTGGTGGCCAGACGGGGATCCTCCCGCAGAAGGCCTTCCCCGCGGTGATCGGTGTCTACACGTACATCGCCGTGCGCTACGGGCCGGCGCTGCGGCGCAAGCTGGCCAACTTCTTCGTCAAGCGCGACCGGCTGCCGATGGCGGTGCGGGTAGTCATCACCGTGGCCGTGCCGACAGCGGTGTCGCTGTTGATCACGAACCAGGACCGAGTTTCGAGGACCGCGCAGAAGGAACAGTTCGTGGTGCTGATCGGCCTCGTGCTCGCCTACTTGATGTTGTCGCCGAAGAGCGGCGACATGGCCGCGGCGCAGAAGCTGGTCGCCGTCGCGCCGGCCGCACCCGAGGCGCGATGACGAACACGAACACGATCTCTCCGGCACCGACCGGCCAAGCCGGGCCGTCGACGCGAGCGAAGGTCACCGGAGCCGTGTTGGCGCTGCTGTCGGGTGGGGCGATCCTCGCCGAAGCGTTCACTCCGATCCCGATGCGGATCTCCGTGCCGGTGGTCGTCCTGCCCGGCGCGTTGCTGCTCACGGGGATGGTGTTCGCAAGCACGCGCCGCTACCGAGAGCTCGACCGGTTCGCCGACCGCGCCGTGACCGGTGCGTTGTTCGGCTTTCTCGCCACGTTGGCGTACGACGTGATTCGTCCCGTCCTGATGTTGATCTTCCGGTACCACTTCAACCCGTACCGCGCCATGCCAGTGTTCGGCGCGTTGATCACCGACCAGTCCAAGACGAGTGCGGTCGCGATCACCGTCGGGTGGATCTACCACTTCTGGAACGGCATCAGCTTCGGTTTGACCTTCGCGCTGATGCGCCCACGTGGGGGGCCGATGGCGGGCTTTGCATGGGCGATGGTCCTGCAGGGCTTCATGATGTGGGCCTACCCGACCCTGATGCGGATTCGCCTCGACAACCCCGGCTTCCTGATGGCCGGGCTCGTCGGGCACTCGGTGTGGGGCCTCGTGCTCGGAGGCTCACTGCGGCGGTGGGGCCGTGACTAGGGCGAAGCACGTAGTCGCCGGCGTCGCGATCGGAAGCGTGTCCGCAGCATGGTGGGCGACGGTCGCGTTCGCCGACAACTGTTCGAGCGAGCTCGATTGCCAGCAGACCCAGACCTACAACACGACCACGACGGTCATTGCCACTGCCGTTGGCGTTGCCGTGGCGGTGATCAGCATCCTCATCTCGCAGGCGGCGGGCACGGCTGGAGCTGCCGGTGCCGCCGCGACGGAGACGCTGCCGCCGCCCGGCGGAGACGTCCCGCCGACAACAGATGTGATCGTCGACGGACAACAAGCGATCGACATCCTCATCGCCAATGGCTTGATCACACCGGTCACCCGCGCCGATGGCTCGACTGGCTACGTGCCGACGACCACCGACCTGACGGACAACCCATACGTCAAAGGAATCGCCTGGGGCGACAACCCCGACGGCACCATCGACAACCCGGTGATCGTGGTGCCCGGTGAGCCCCCAACCGAGATCCCGGAGTCGCCACCCGAGCCACCCCCAACCGAGCCTCCCCCAACCGAGCCTCCCCCAACCGAGCCTCCCCCAACCGAGCC
>DATBKA010000284.1:0-2742 GCA_036556105.1 Ilumatobacteraceae bacterium
AGGCCGAAGAACAGCTTCGATGCACAGGTGTTGGTCACGAACACGACCGGCGTCCAACCCTGGTTCTGGGCTCTGGCCGCGTCCAGCTCGGCGAGAAACGCCGGGCACTGCAATCCGAGCGGGAAGGCGACGACCGCGTCGGGCTTCTTGCCGGCGATGCTGCCGACCTGTGCGGTCGGCGGATCGACGGCATCGGGCTCGATCGTCTGCTCGTCGACGATCTCCAGACCGAGCTCCGCGGCCTTGGCCTTGAAGGCGTCGACGTAGGTTTGCCCGAACTCGTTGGCGACGGAGTAGGTCGCCACCTTGGCGTTGGGTTGCAGCTCGCTGAGCTTCGTTGCGTAGATCGATGCCTCGATGCCGTATGGCACCAGCGCACCCGTGGTCCATGGATAGTCGGCGGCCTCGCCCCACGCCGGTGATCCCGTCAGCGCGAGCAGCTGCGGAATGCACTCCTCGTTGAGCACGTCGCGCGCCGCGAGGTTGTTCGGGGTCCCGATCATCCCTGCGAACAGATCCACACCGTCATCGATCAGGCCGTCGACGACGCCCGCCGTCTGCGTGCTGTCGTACTGATCGTCGCGGATGTCTGCGCTCAGCGCGAAGCCGGGCAGCAAGCCGTGCTCGTCGGCGTAGCTCAGGTACAGCTTGAACCCGTCGACGACGGGCTGGAACGCCGCCGCAGGCCCACCGGAGAGTGGCATTACCGACCCGACCTTGACCTCCCCTTCGATCGGTTGCTCTGCCCGCGCCGGATCGACGCACGACGACGTGTCGACGGACCAGCCGGCCGGCGCAGCCGGCACCGACGTCGACTCGCCCGGAGCGACCGACGGCGGAGCGACGGTCGGCGGGTCGAAGTTGAACAGCGTGGTCGACGGGCCGACAGTCGTCGTGGCTGACGAGCCACTGCCTGCACACGACGACAGCACCATCACGGCGACTGCGCCGATGGCGACTGCCGTGCGCCGGCAGTTGGGCAGGTGTCGACGGGCGATTCGAGCGATCTTACGGCCCGATCCCACTCGCACCCGGGCACGTCGCCGAGCAGACGGGCGATGCTCGCCGTGCTCGATCACCTGCCAAGCTGGTCCCATGGAGCAACTCGAGGAGCACGCCGCGGTCGTCGACGACGAGGTCGTCAGCCTGCCGTGGTGGCACAGCAAGCTCAACCTTGGTGTGCTCGCTGTGGCGATCGCCATTCTGTGCGGTGGGCTCGGTTGGATGATCGGCAACAACCGCGCCGTCCCCGATCCCAACGACACCGACATCGGTTTCCTCCAAGACATGCGCGCCCATCACGAACAGGCGGTCTATCTCGGTCTCTACTTCCTGTCCGACGACAACACTCGGCCTGCGCTCCGAGATCTTGCTCGCGAGATCGTGTTCGGTCAGAGCATCGAGATCGGCCGGATGATCGAGATGCTGCGGGAGTTCGGTGCGCCGTCGGCCAACCAGAGCGACAGCGACACGGTGATGCAGTGGATGAACGAGCCGACCCCGGGCGATCGCATGCCCGGGCTGGCCTCCGACGCCGACATCGACAAGCTGTTGGCGAGCTCCGGGGCCGAAGCCGACCAGTTGTTCGTCGACCTGATGATCGTCCACCACGAAGGGGGCATTCACATGGCGCAGTACGCCGCTGAGCACAGCAACGTGGGCTTCGTTCGGCGCTTCGCCACTGCGATGGTCTCGGGTCAGTTGAGCGAGATCGAGGAGATGCGCGCCATCGTCGCGGCATGACGTCGGGCCGGCGCACCGCGGGGTTCGGGCACGCGGACTTTTCGGAATCCACATGCCTAAGCTCCAGACGTATGCGTTTCCTGCCTGCGTCGGCCGTGGCAGCCGGCCTCCTGCTCGTGACGGCGTGCGGCGTGGTGGAGCCTGGCGTCGAATCGACCCGCTCGAAGCAGAACGAGCAGGGCGGGTTGATCCCCGACGACACCACGGTCGACACCTCCGGCGGCACCACGCCTGAGACCACTCCGCAGACGATCCCGGTGCAGGAGGGCATCATCGATTTCGGCGCCAACCACGTCGACAACGGCTACGACGGATACCTCACCGCAGCGTTCAGCGACATCGAGAGCTTCTGGGCCGAGCAGTACCCCGCGGTGTACGGAGGCGACTTCCCGCCGCTGTCGGGCGGGATCTTCGCCGCCTACCCCGACCGCACCGAGCCGATCCCCGGGTGCGGCACGCCGGAGACGACCTACGCGGACATCGAGGGCAACGCGTTCTACTGCGTCGATGGCGACTTCATGGCGTACGACGACGCCGAGCTCCTCCCGCAACTCGTCAGCGAGCTCGGTCAGTCCGCGGTCGCCGTCGTGCTCGCTCACGAGTTCGGGCATGCCGTTCAGGCCCGCGCCGACGAGTGGAACCAGCCCACGATTCTCAAAGAGCAGCAAGCCGACTGCTTCGCCGGATCGTGGTCAGCCCACGTCGCCCGCGGCGAGAGTGACGTGATCAAGTTCTCCGACGCCGACATTCGCGGCGGATTGATCGCCATGATCGAGGTTCGTGATCCGGTCGAGTTCGGCGGCGTGATCGACGAGAACTCGCACGGCACCGGCTTCGACCGGGTCGGCGCGTTCCAGGACGGATTCCTGGGCGGACCGCAGCGCTGCTCGACGTTCTTCACCGAGGGTCGCGAGAACCAGCTGATCAGCATCCCGTTCGACGACACGGACCCGAACGCGGGAAACCTGCCGCTCGTCGACCCGAACCCTGATCCCGAGA
>DATBKA010000285.1:0-3581 GCA_036556105.1 Ilumatobacteraceae bacterium
CAGCGGCGTGCCGCCCATGCCGGTGACGAAGGCCAGCACCGCGTCGCCGCGCTCGAACGGGAGGTCACGCACGATCGGGTCGAGCAACCGTTCGGTGATCTCTGCCGCTGTGCCGAGCGCTTCACGGTACCGACCAGGTTCGCCGTGGATCCCGATGCCGATCTCCATCTCGGTCTCGCCGAGGTCGAACGTCGGCTTGCCCGCGGCGGGCACGGTGCACGACGTGAGCGCCATCCCCATGCTGCGACCGAGCGAGTTGACCTTGCGGCCGAGGGAAGCGACGGACGCGAGATCCGCTCCGGCTTCGGCCGCCGCCCCGCAGATCTTCTCCAGCAGGACGGTCACGCCGACCCCTCGACGGCCGGCCGTGTACAAGCTGTCTTGCACGGCGACGTCGTCGGTGGTGACGATCGCTTCAACCTTGACACCGGCTTCTTCGGCAGCCAGCTCGGCGGCCATCTCGAAGTTCAAGATGTCGCCCGTGTAGTTCTTGACGATGTGCAACACGCCGGCGCCGGCATCGACGAGCTTGGTCGCCTCGTGCATCTGATCCGGTGTCGGTGACGTGAACACTTCGCCGGCGCAGGCCGCGTCGAGCATGCCGAAGCCGACGAAGCCACCGTGCAGTGGCTCGTGACCAGAGCCGCCACCGGACACGAGCCCGACCTTGCCCGCAACGGGTGAGTCGCCTCGGTAGATCACTTTGCGCTCGTGGTCGATGCGCAGTTCTGGGTGTGCCGCTTCGATTCCGGCGAGCGCGTCGGTCACCACGGTCGACGGGTCGTTGATCAACTTCTTCATCGTTCCTCCTCCGTTATCTTCGCGTTCAGGCGACCGACTCGGCCACGAATGAATCAGGGACGTAGTTCTCGGTGAGGAGGTTGGCCCTCCGGTCGAGCCTGGTGCGGGCGATCACCGTGTACGCAGCGGCCGCGATCACGCCGGCAGACAGTTCGGCGAGGACGTACACCGGCATCTGCGCCCAGTGGACCTGACCGCCGAAGCCTTGGAGCACGAGCATCGGACCGACCACGCGGGCCGGGTTGATCGCCGCCGATGTGGCGGGCGCGACGGGAATGATGGCCGCGAACACGACCAGGCCGATGGCGACGCCGGCGAAGCCACTTGCCGCCTTGCGGTGGATCACACCGAAGATCACGAACACCAAGATGAAGGTGCCGACGAACTCGGCGATGAAGCCCTGAACGTTGCCGACCCCCAACGACTTGTTGAACGAGGCAACACCGAGCCCCACTTCGTGTGCCTTTGCGCCGAGTACGCCGACGATGGCGAGTGCGCCGATCGTGGCTCCGACGAGTTGAGCGGCGATGTAGCCGGGCACTTCTCGCCACGGAAACTTCCCGGTGACCGCCAACCCGAGCGTGACCGCCGGGTTGATGTGGTTGCCGGACACGTGGCCCAGTGCGTAGACGGTGGCGATGACGACGGTGCCGAATGCGAAGGAGATCACACCGAGGTCAGCCATGGTGAACGGAGCGTCCCCGTTCACGATCAGCGTGGCCGGCACTGCTCCCACACCGATGAAGACCAGTAATGCGGTTCCCAGCACTTCGGCCGCCAGTTTCTGCGACCTCTTGTTCTCATCCATGAAATCCCCCCTCGGATCCCCTCAGTGACTTTCCGATTCAGAAAGTCGAACAGTATTCGACAATGTCGAATAGAGTTCGGATAATACGCACGTGCTAGTGTCCCGTCAAGAAGCTTTTCGAGGAGAACGCACGTTGATCCAGAGTGTCGACAGGTCGGTCCGCATCCTGCTTGCCCTGCAAGCGGCGCGGCGCCTCAGCCTCAGCGACCTGGCGGCGCGCATCGACCTGCCCAACTCCACGGTGCACGGCATCTTGCGCACTCTCGCGGTCCACGGCATGGTCGAGCAGGAACCCGGGTCGTCGCGCTACATGCTCGGCCCAGCCGTGCTTCGACTCAGCAGCGTCTACCTCGACAGCCTCGAGTTCCGCAGCCGCGCCCTCAAGTGGGCCGAAGAGCTTGCTCGGCGCACCGGCGCGTCCGTGCGCGCCGGCGTGCTGTTGCTCGACGACGTCATCGTCGTGCACCACGAACCCCGCCCCGACGGGAGCCGGCAGATGCCCGAGGTCGGTTTTGTCGTGCCGGCCCATGCCAGTGCGCTCGGCAAGGCGTTGCTCGCCTTCCTGCCTACGGCTCGTGATGATCGCAGAACACCGCTGCGCAGCATGACCGGCGAGACCATCATCGACCCTTCGCTCCTGGCTGACCATCTCGAGGAGATCGCCCGGAGCGGCGTCGCCACCGAACACGACGAAGCGGTCCTCGGTGAGTCGAGCATCGCCGCCCCGATCTTCGACGCCACCGGCGCTGCGGTCGGCGCGATCGCCGTCGTGTTGCAATCCTCGGATTGGCCGCCCAGCCCGTCATTGCACGACGATGTGCGCGAAGCCGCCCGCAACATCTCCCGCGAGCTCGGCGCAGCCGGCTGGCCGATCTATTCCGCCAACCCGAAACCGGCAGCCACGGCGTAGGAGGTTGGAGATCCGGGCGCTCCGGTAGCTCAAGCGCTCACGCTCACCCACAAGTGGCCGATACAAAGTGCGTGACCGACCTCATCGAAACGCGGTGGAAGCGTTATGGCTTCGACCGCGTGTACCTCAAGACACCCGAAGGGCTCGATGTCGGCCACGTCGATCTTGGCGCTCGAACCGTCACGGTCAAGTTCGACGAGTTCGAGCGTGACCTCCACGCGTGTCTGGAGCGCTGGGCAGGCGAGGCAGAACCGCCGATCGAGGATGTTTCCGTGCCGCTGCTCGAAGCCGAGGTACAGACGACGTCGGTCGTCCGTGACCTCGTGTCGAACCGCGCCGGCGCTGCAGCACGGGCCAAGCGCGACGAGGTCAATGGCGAGGCGCCGATCCGCAACTTCGTCGCTCGCCTGGTAGGCGTCCACACCGACGAGCGAGCGTGGCGCGTCGGTGCCGTCGGCGAGAAGAAGGTCGGTGACGAGCTCGCCAAGCTCGGGCCGGAGTGGCACGTGCTCCACGCTGTCGAGGTCGGCACCAACGGCAGCGACATCGACCACGTCGTGATCGGGCCACCCGGCGTCCTGACGCTGAACACCAAGCGCCACTCGGGCGGCAAGGCGTGGGTCGCCGAGCACATGGTGATGGTGAACGGACAACGCACGGACTACCTGCGCAACTCACGGCACGAGGCGCAGCGCGCCACGAAGCTGCTCTCCGCGGCGTGCGCGATGCGAGTCCCGGCGCGCGGGGTGATCGTGTTCGTCGACCTCGACGACTTCGCGGTCAAGCAGATGCCGCTCGACGTCCACGTCACGACTCGCCGGCAGCTGCTCGCGTGGCTGCATTCGCTCCCCACGGTGCTCGGGCCCGACGACATCGCGGCGATCTTCGCCAAGGCTCGGCTGAGCACGACCTGGCTCGGCCAGTGAGCTCAGCGAGGTAGCTCCGGCCGGCCGATGGCTCGGCGGCGCGATCGTCAGCGGGCGAGAACCGTGACACCGCCGACGGCGCCGCCTTCGAACAGCTGCACGATCGTCGCGTAGAAGTCGTCGAGACCATCGACGA
>DATBKA010000286.1:0-3797 GCA_036556105.1 Ilumatobacteraceae bacterium
ACCACAGCGGCCTACCGCTGTCGGTTGCCGCCGATCACGTGGTCAGCGATCTCGTCCTCGGCGGAGAGCCCGTGGCTCGCGTCCACCATCGTCGCGGGAGTCGCCTGCCTGACCTCGAAACGGTACTCGACCCAGTCGGCGCACTGATCCTCCAGAAGGAGCGGCTGACGGCGCAGCTCGCCGCCCGTGTCCAGCGCGTCACCGCCGAACGCGCCGAACTCGTCCGCGCCAGTCTTTCGGAACGGCGCGCACTGGAGCGCGACCTGCACGACGGAGTGCAGCAGGAGCTGCTGGCACTCGGCCTGGACATCCGTCTCGTCCTCGGATCACACCCACTCGACAGCGCACTGGCCGACGTCCACGAAGCCGTTGAGCAGGTGAGGGCAATCTCCCAAGGCGTGTCCCCGCCAATGCTGACGACACGCGGGCTCGGCCCGGCCGTCGCCGCGCTCGTCAGACGCAGAGGCATGGCAGTCGATATCGGCGCCTTTCCACGCGAACGGCTGCTCGCCGAGGTCGAACGAGCCGCCTACGCCGTGGTCGCCGAGGCCTTGGTACGCGGCGCCACCTCAGTGAGCGCGACAGTGGACGGCGGCGCGCTGCACGTCATCACCGACGGCGCCCGACCGGGAGTGGACGGCGTCCTTCCCGACCTCATCGCCGCAATCGGCGGGACGCTTGTGGTCACCGGCTCGCGAGTGGAAACCGTGCTCCCATGCGAGACTGAATGGGTGCCGCTTCCTGCGGATGCGCTGCCACCCACCAGTGGCGTTGTCGCGCCGGTGGACCAGATAGTCGAGGGTTGAACACGTGCGCGTCATCGTCGCCGAAGACCAGCTACTGACACGCGAAGGCCTCGTCAAACTGCTGACCCTCAACGGGGTCCAGGTCGTCGGCCAGGCCAGCGACTACGACTCGGCCCGTCGTCTCGTCGCCGAGCACGCTCCCGACGTCGTGATCCTCGACATCCGTCTACCCCCGACCCACACCGACGAGGGTCTGCGCATCGCCGACGAGGTCCGCCGGCTATACCCGGCGACCGCGATACTGATCCTGTCGCAGTTCACCGATGCCGAATTTGTCAGCCCGCTGCTCGCCAGTGGCGCCGGCCGCGTCGGTTACTTGCTAAAGGATCGCGTGATGACGCCTGAGACGATCATCGACGCGCTGCGACGTGTGGTTGTCGGCGAGTGCGTGATCGACCCGCAGATCGTCGCCGAACTCCTCCAACCCAAGCGGGGCGGGCTCACCGCCCGCGGGCTGTCGTCGCGTGAACACGACGTCCTCGCGCTGGTCGCCGAAGGGTTCAGCAACGCCGGGATCGCCAAACGCCTGTACCTGTCCGAGCGGACGGTCGAGGTGCACGTCCGCAATGTGATGGCGAAACTCGACATCGCCGAAAGCGCCGATGTCAACCGTCGCGTCGCCGCCGTCCTCGCCTATCTCGGCGTCGGCAGTTGACGTGCCAATCCGTCCGACCGTGTCCTCCTGCCTTACGGACGTCTCGACCGATAGTCGAGGTCGGTCGCGAACGACGCTTCTCGCCTGACGACTTCGCAGCGCAGAAGCTGATCCTCCGTCGGCCGACGTCGCTGAACAAACCGATGCCGGGCCGGTCCAAACCCAGGATGCCGCACGCCACCCCGCCGTGTTGACTCTGCGGCTCCTGGGAGTTGTGTCGTCGGCTTTATCGAGCGTCGTCCTATACCATTTCCGAGTCGCGCCGGGTTAGCTCAGT
This sequence comes from Ilumatobacteraceae bacterium, assembly GCA_036556105.1. Classification (GTDB taxonomy): domain Bacteria; phylum Actinomycetota; class Acidimicrobiia; order Acidimicrobiales; family Ilumatobacteraceae; genus JAENVT01. The sequence goes on from DATBKA010000286.1 coordinate 1,739, forward strand.
CGGCAGAGCACTTCACTTGTAATGAAGATGTCGTCGGTTCGATTCCGACACCCGGCTCTGGTCACGCCGCAATCGTCGGCGACAACAACTCCCGCCGCAACGCAACGAGCTTCGGCGACGGCTCCGCTGCTGCCCAACTGTCGGCTTGCAGCGCGCGCTCGTAGCTCTCCCACTCGCCTCGCACACCGGCGAGGTCGCCGCGGTCGGCATGAGCGCGCATCCGCAGCGCGATCAGTTCCTCGTGACCGGCGAGCACTTTGAGCCCGCGACCGGTGGCCCAGAACACACCGTCGACGTCGCCCACGTCGAGGTAGTGCGTGGCGAGCGTCGCCGCGGCGGACGTGGCCAGCAACACCAACGACGACGTGATGCCCTCGGCGTCAGGCCACAGGTAGGACGTGCCGGCGAACGGCATGCCCTCGATCAGCTCGACACCGGGTCGCAGGACGTCGATGGCCGCGGCCGCGCCGAGCTCACGCGCCGCGGCGACGCGATCGGCGAGCAGGTCCGCATCACTGACCACGAGCGCGTGCAACGGCAGCTCCTCGCTCATCGTGCGACCGATCCACTCCTGACCCACGGGCGGCCGGACCAGCTTGGCCATCGCCCGCCGCGCGTCACTGACGACATTGGAGAACGTGGCGTCGCGCACGACCGTGTCCCAGAGCGCCGTCCGAGCCGAGCCACGCGTCGGCCGGTGACGGTGCTGACTCAGCCAGACCACCAACTCCAACGCCTTCGAACGTTCGAATGCCACGACCTCGCCGGTGAGGGAGCGCACGTCGACCTGGCCGAGCAGGCGCACGACGAGCTCGTAGGGACGAACCGCGGACGGATCCGCAACCGGAACTGCCGGCACCATCGACTCGCCGACCTCGATCAACGGCTCGTCGGCGGAGGCCAGCAACTCGTCCAAGGCGACCAGATCCTCGTGCGACAGACCGACCGGCGTACACCGCAGGCCCAGCGGCTCGAGCAGGAACTGTGCCTCGTCGAAGCGAAGCGTCGCTCCGCTGCCAACCATCGGGCGGTCGATCAGGATGCCGACGCCGTGGCCGCCACCGGAGGCCAGCCGTATGAGCTGCGCACAGTCATCGGGATGATGCTCACCTGCGCAGAGCAGCAGCGACGGCTCCCACGCGTCGCCGCACTCCGACATGGCACGCAAGGCGAACGTCGATGAACCGCCGCTTGCATCGGCAATCGATCCCACTGAGTTGTCGACCCATCTGATCGCCTCGGCGAGAGTTTCCACCGACTCGACGAACGGGCTGTGCAGGCGCGACTCGGCGTCGATGCCGACCGTGCAGACGCGGCTCGAGTCGGCAAGCGGCGACACTGCCAACGAGGCTGCTGCGCAGCGAACGATCGACTCCGCTGCGGCCGGTGGAGCGTCGATGGCGAGCACGCCGATCGCCTCGATGTCGACGAACAGTTGGCCGCGCTCCGTGTCACCGATGTGGACGATGGCCGGGCACGGTTGCATCGCCCGGCGAGCGTCAGCGGCGAGATCCACGATGGGGATGCTGGCTGGCAGGAGCCATGCGCCGGCATCGATGTCGAGCTTCCACGGTTCGCTGACGAGAGCCGGACGGTCGGTGTAGAGGCGCAACTCGCCATCGACCGCGAGCTCGGCGGCGAGCACCCGTGCCTGCTGCGCGGCGAGATGCGGGGCGGCGGCACGTAGGGCGACATCGAGGCGAGGCCACCGCTCGGGCTCGCTCAACGCCCGCATCCGGCGTTCGGTCTCGATCAGTCGCTCACTCGGTTGCTCAATCCGGGCCCCAACCGTTGCCTTGCGCAGCTGGCCGCGTCGGCGCGTGACGAGCGCGGCAACGACGCTGCCGGCCAGGACGGTTGCCGCGGCAAGTCCCGCACCAACCGGCACGCTGTCGTCCGACCAGTCCGGTGACACCACCATGGGATCATCAGCGGTCACCGCGGTCGAGCTGGTCGGGCCGGGAACCGGCGGTGTCGTAGGTGGCGGCAGCGGCGACCCCTCGACCGTCGTCGACACCGGTGCCGGAATCGGGTCCGGCGGCGGGAGCGGCGAGCCCGG
>DATBKA010000287.1:0-1643 GCA_036556105.1 Ilumatobacteraceae bacterium
TGCCGTGGTCGATGTGGGCAATGATCGAGAAGTTGCGAATGCGTGAGAGATCCATGTCCGGTCGCTAGATGCTACCGGCGACGTGTTTCTCCCGGTTGGACAGCGCGTCGAGCGCTGTTAGCCTTGCCAACCCGTGGCAAACATCAAGAGTCAGAAGAAGCGCAACCTCACCAACGCCAAGGCTGCGGCGCGCAACAAGGCCGTCAAGAGCGAGCTGAAGACGCGCGCCAAGAACGCGGTCAGCTCGATCGGGTCCGAGGGTGGCGAGGAAGCGCTGCGTCTGGCCGTGAAGCGCCTCGACATGGCCGCTGCCAAAGGTGTCATCCACAAGAACCAGGCAGCCCGGCGCAAGAGCCGGTTGATGAAGAAGGTCAACGCCGCCGGCTGATCGCTCAGCGACGCGCGGCAGTTCCGAGCCGGCTCAACCGAGCCACCAGCACTTCCATCACCAACTCGTCCGGCCATTCCTTGGCGCCGCGCAAGTCGAGGTCGGCCTGCGCCAACAACCCGATCGCCCGCACGACGCCGGCGTTGCCGAGCTTGCGGTACTGATCGAGCGCCTTGCGCGCCGGGAAGCCGGGCTTGATCCCGAGCACCTCCGCCGCCGACCCCTCGTCGCCGGCACCGGAGCCGTCGAGCGTCAGCAGCTTCGTGTAGTAACCGTGCAGGATCGCCATCACCTGCAGCGGGTGTCGCTCGCCGGCGCGCATCATCCGGTGCAGCAACAGCAACGCCTTCGTCGTCTCGCCCCGATCGATCGCGTCGGTGAGGTCCCACGGTGGCACGCCGCCGGCCTCGCCGAGGAACGGCTCGACGTCGACCACCTTCAGCACTCTGGAATCGCCATAGGCCGACTCGAGGGTCTCCAGGATCCCCTGCAGCCGTCCGGCGTCCTCACCGAGCCAGGAGGCGAGCAGCGCCAACGCCTGGTGGTCGAGTCGCAACCCCGCCGCGCCGACTTGCTCCTCGAACCACGTGCCCCGCTCCCGGGCCCGCGTCGGCGGCGCGGTGTCGACCACCTTGCCGCCGGCCTTCTTGACCGCGTCACTCAGGGCCTTGGCGAGACGCCCTCCCCCGCCGACGAGCACGAGCTCGGTCGTCGGCAGCGGGTCGGCGAGGTACGCGGCGAGCGGCTCGGAGTCTTCAGCGTTGAAGCGGCCGACGCCGCGGGCAATCACGATTCGGCGGTCAGTGAGGAACGGTGGCGTTTGCGCAGAGTCGACGACCGCGCCGAGCGTGTAGTCCTCGTCGTCGAACTCGTCGACCATCAGCGATCGATCGCCGTCACCGAGGAGTGCATGAACGAGATCGGACACTGCAGCGAGCACCAACGACTCATCGTCTCCGGTGATCAGGTGGACGGCCATCCGTTTCAGATTGGCACACGCCCGGCCGCACGCGGCCAGCGATGCCGAAGGAGGCGCACGACGACGATCGCGGCGATGACCGCCCAGCCGGTCATCGCGTACGGCGGTGACGGCTCCACCGCCGCGAACACTGCCCCGACCGTCGCCACCCAACGCGTCGCCAGCATGCACGGCGCCATCACGATCGGCGTCAAGCCAGGTATCGCCGCGGCGATCAGGCCACAGGGCAAGCCGCACAGCATGACGAACCCGGCGACGGGCACCGCCAACAGGTTG
>DATBKA010000288.1:0-1771 GCA_036556105.1 Ilumatobacteraceae bacterium
CCAGTCGTCGTCTCGGGTTCCGCAACGTGGCCGTCGATCACGCCGCAGACGGTTTCACCCTTCATGTCAACGGCGTCAGGATCTTCTGCCGCGGTGCAGTGTGGACGCCCATCGATCCCGTCAGCCTCAACGCCGGAGCCGACGTGCTGCGGGCCGCGGTCGAGCAGTTCGTCGAGTCGGGGGCGAACATGCTGCGCATCGCCGGTACCGGCGTGTACGAGCAGGACGACCTGCTCTCCCTGTGCGACGAACTGGGCGTGCTCGTCTGGCACGACTTGATGTTCGCCAACGTCGATCAGCCGCTCGACGACGAGGCCTACCGAGCATCCGTGGTGGGCGAGGTCGATGCGTTCCTGCGTCGATGCCAGTCCCATGCCTCGATCGCCGTCGTCTGCGGCGGCAGCGAGGTGGAGCAGCAGGCGGCGATGATGGGCGTCGAGCCGAGCCTCGCCAAGAACCGAGTCGGGCGTGAAGTGCTCCCTGCACTCGCCGAGAGTCTGCTGCCGGGTGCCGCCCACGTCCCATGTTCGCCATCCGGTGGCGACCTGCCGTTCCACATCGAGCGCGGCGTCAGCCACTACTTCGGCGTCGGTGCCTACCGGCGGCCGCTGATCGACGCTCGCGTCTGTGGCGCCCGGTTCATCACCGAAAGCCTGGCCTTCGCCGCGATCCCGTGTGGCAAGACGATCGACGACTGGGGAGTCGACCCGCGTGAACCGGCGCTCGCCGCGTGGAAGCGGCGCGTGCCACGCGACCGTGGTGTCGGCTGGGACTTCGACGACGTCCGCGATCACTACGTGGAGGAGATCTTCGGTGTGCGTCCGTTCGACGTGCGCTACGCCGACCCCGATCGATATCTCGATCTCGGCCGCGCCGCGGTCGCCGAGGCGGTTGGCGCCACGATCGCCGAGCTGCGCCGCCCGTCGTCGCGCTGTGATGGCGTCCTCGTCCTCAACCAACGCGACCTGCTGCTCGGGCCCGGTTGGGGTTTGGTCGACGCTGCCGGCCGACCGAAGTCGAGCTACTTCGCGTTCAAACGAGTGGCCCAGCCGCGTTGCGTCACCCTGCACGACGAAGGTCTGAACGGGGTGCGTGCTGCGGTGCACAACGACTCCAACGAGGCGTTGGTCGTCGACCTGCACATCCGCCTCTTCTCGGTCAACGGCACCGTGCTGGAGCACGCGTCGGCACCAGTGAAGGTCGACGCGGCCAGCGCGGTCGAAATCGGCGTCGACGCACTGGTCGGTCGCTTCCTCGACCTGTCGTACGCCTACCGGTTCGGCCCGGCGCAGATCGACGTGATCGAAGCCAGGATCGTCGACGAGGCAGGCGCGCAGCTCGGCCTGGCGCACCTCCTGCCGGCCGGTCACCGCCGCGATCGGCGCGTCGACCTGGGCCTCACCGCGTGGTTCGAACACGGTGGCTCGGCGGTCACAGTGCGGGCCGACCAGTTCGCCCACTTCGTCTCGATCGATGTGCCCGACGCCCAGCTCGATGACGATTGGTTCCACCTGTCTCCCGGTCAGCAACGCACGATCGCGGTCAAGTCGGCGACTCCTCGCTCCGGCGGGTCGGTGCGCGCCCTGAACGGCTACGGCGTTCAGCCGATCACACCCGAGGCGATCGACCGATGAAGGTCGTCGTGCTCTCCCCACACCTCGATGACGCGGTGCTGTCCGTCGGCGCCACGATCAACAGCCTCCGCCGCCGCGGCGCCGATGTCGTCGTGCTCACGGTCTTCGCCGGCGATCCGCAGCACAACTCCCCGGCG
>DATBKA010000289.1:0-3711 GCA_036556105.1 Ilumatobacteraceae bacterium
AGGCGATGCAACAGATCGAGGAGTTCGGCCTGGCCGAAGGTTCCCTCGATGACCTGCATGGCAATGAGATCGCCGTCTTCAGCGACATCGCCGACGAAAAGGGCTGGACGTTGGGCCAGTCGATTCCGGTGCGCTTCGCCGAGACCGGAACCCAGCAGTTCACCATCGTCGCCACGTACGACGAAGGTGCAACCGTGGGCGACTACTTCATCAGTCTCGAAGCGTACGACGCCAACATCGCCGATCACTTCGACCAGAAGGTGTTGATGACCGTTGCCGACGGGACCAACTTCGACTCCGCCCGGGCGGCAGTCACCGCCGTTGCTGCGGCCTACCCGCAGGGCGATGTGCAAGATCGTGACGAGTATCGCGACGCTCAGACCAAGAACCTGGACATGCTGCTCAACCTGATCTACGCACTCCTCGCCCTGGCCGTCTTCATCGCCTTGCTCGGCATCGCCAACACACTGGCGCTGTCGATCTTCGAACGCACTCGGGAGCTCGGCTTGCTGCGGGCGATCGGGATGACCCGCAGTCAGCTGCGCACGACGGTTCGCTACGAGTCGGTGATCATCGCCTTGCTCGGAACCGTGCTCGGTCTGGCGATCGGCACCGCGTTCGGTTGGTCGATCGTGAAGGCGTTGGCGGACGAAGGTCTCGACACCTTCGCCTTCCCGGCGACCCAGCTCGCCGTCGTGACGGCGATCGCCGCGCTGGCCGGGGTGGCCGCCGCCGCCCTGCCGGCCCGGCGAGCAGCGCGACTCAACGTGTTGGCGGCCATCACGGCCGACTGACCACCCGAATCAATCCACTCGTGACGCCCGGGGCAACCCGGGCGTCACGTCGCGTTCGACCTCACGTGGGCAGCAAGGTCGGCAGGTCGAGGTAGGACACGGCGGCGCCGGCGGCTTGTGCCTTGCGCACGGCGGCGTTGCCGAGCCGTTCCGTTGCGTTCGCCAGGGTTGTGTCGACGAGAACGCGCTCCTCGGGCGTCGGCCAGTAGCCGAACAGCTCGCTGACCGCTTCGGTGTTCCCGAGCAGCCGGCAGGCCAGGGCAGGGTCGTCGTCGACGATCGTCGCGGCCATCGAGCGCGCCGCCAGCATCACCGTCCACGGCAGGCCGACGTCGACGGCCAACTTGACGGCGCGGGCGTGATGCGTGGACGCCGGCGCGTACTGCCCACGGAGATGCAGCAGCTGTCCGATGTGGCGATGGTCCATTGCGGTCTCGCGGATCATCCCGACCTGCTGATGGATATGCAGCGCCTCGCCGAGGTGCTCCTCGGCCTCGTCCAACAGCCCGGCGAGCGTCTCCGCAACACCGAGTGCGAACAGCGCCTGACCGCGGATGACCGGGTTGAACGGCTGACGGGCGAGTGTCACCACCTCGCGGCCGAGCTCGAGCGCGCGTTCGATCTCGCTGTTGCGGCCGGTCAGCCAGCACAGCACGGCGCGCAGGACCGTCGCCGAGCGGAAGCCGGCGGCGGACCCGAGGGTCAGTGCCTCCGCCATGGCATCGGTCGCCCCGGCGATGTCACCGCGCAACTCGGCCACCTCGCTGTAGCTGACTTCGAGAAGGCACGCCGTGCCATCGTCGCCGAGCTGTCGCAACGCGTCGATGGCCGTACGGAGCTGCGCCATCGACACGTCCAACTCGCCGGCGACGTAGGTGGCCATCCCGTCGAGGCCGGTCACCATCGCCGTGCTCCACCGATCGTCGAGAGATTCGGCAATCGCCCGGGCCTCGACGTTGAGCACGCGCAGCACGTCGGGGAGCGAGCCCACGGCAGCGAGGTGTAGCGATCCGATCGTCAACGTCTCCAGCAACAGCGCAGGATCATCGGCCGTGCGCGCCAGATCGATGGCGCGGCGGGTCAGCCCGACCCCGTCGATGGTCGTCGCCGTCCCCGCAACGCCGGCGTTGGCCGCGGTTCGGGCGACGTCGATCGCGTCCATCGCCCACGTGCGCCGCGCCGTTCGGCCGATGCTCAGCAATCCCGACCACATCAACGCCTCGGCTCGCAAGCGCAGCGGAGCATCCGTCGCGCGTTCGAGCAGCTCCATGATCACCGGTTCGTCGTGCTGCATGTTGGCGCTCAGGAACGCGTACCAGCCGAGGTTGACGGCGAGTTGGAGCGCGTCGACGGGATTGCCGCCGCCGATCCCCCAGTCCGTGGCCCGGCCGATGTTGGCGAGCTCGGCGTTCGCCCCGTGGGCCCAGGTCAGCTTGGACGGCCCGCGCAGCCCGGCTGTCAGCCCGTCGGTCAGCTCGACTAGCCAGCGGAGGTGGCGGTCGCGATGCGCTGGCGTCTGACCCGCCTCGTCCAGCCGGGTCGCCGCGTATTCGGCGACGGGTCGCAGCAACCGGAAGCGCACGCTGTGGCCGGGGCGGCGGTCGGCGGTGACGAGCGACTTGTCGACGAGTCGCGCCATCAGCACCTCGATGTCGTCGGCGAGCAGCGTCTCGTCGGCGCACACCGCGGTCGCCGCACCGAGGTCGAACCCACCGGCGAAGACAGACAGCCGAGCGAGGAGCGTTCGCTCGGCTTCGAACAACAGCTCGTAGCTCCAGTCGACAGCGGCATGCATCGTCTGCTGTCGTTGGGGTCGCCCTCCTGCGGTCGCGTTGACGATCCCGAATCGATGTTCGAGGAGCTCGGCCAGCTGATCGGCGGAGAACGCTCTCGTGCGCGCTGCAGTCAGCTCGATCGCCAACGGCAGCCGGTCGATGTTGGTGCAGATCGTGGCGACGGCAGGCTTCGACGCCTCGTCGAGCACGAACTGCCCGTCGCTGTCCGCGGCGCGCCGCGCGAACAGCTCCATCGCCTCGTCGAGCGGGAGCGGTTCGAGCGTTCGCACGCTCTCGCCCGCCAACCCGAGCGGCTCGCGGCTGGTGGTCAGGATCGAGACTCCAGGGCACGTCCTGACGATCGTGGCCACGGCCGTCGCCGCATCGGCGAGCACGTGCTCGCAGTTGTCGAGCACGATGAGCAGCTCTGTGTCAGCCAGCCCGGCGGTCAGCCAATCGATCGTTTCGTCCCCACCGCTGTGGCCGAGCCGTGGACCGAACGTCCGTTGGAGGGCGTTCGGCATCGCCCGCGGACCGCTCTCGGTGCCGAGCTCGACCAGCCACGTGCCATCTCGCCAGGCGCGATCCGGCGAGGAGGCCACCTCGACGGCGAGGCGGGTCTTGCCGACACCACCCGGACCGACGATCGACACCAGGCGCCGTTCCTCCAGGAGGGCGATGATCTGTGACACCTCGACGGAGCGGCCGACGAACGACGTCAGCTCGGGGTGGATGTTCGTCAAGCGCGGGGTTCCGCGGCGACGAGTTGCCGGCGACAACGACGGGTCGTGGGCCAGTACCTGCTGCTCCAGCTGTCGCAGCTCCGGGCCGGGCTCCAGACCCAGTTCGTCGATCAGTACCTGGCGCGCCCGCTGGAAGGCGCGCAGGCTGTCGGACTGTCGCCCGCAACGGTACAGGGCGATCATCAGCTCAGCCCACAACCGCTCGCGCAACGGATGTTCACGAACCAAGCCCTCGAGCTCGGCGGCAACTGCTTCGTGCGATCCGCCGGCGAGGTCGGCGTCGATCCGCTCTTCGAGCGTCGTCAGGCGCATCTCTTCCAGCGTGGTTCGGGCAGCGTCGGCGAACTCGTCGAACATGAAGTCTTCGAGTGCCGGGCCGCGCCACATGTCCAACGCCCG
>DATBKA010000290.1:0-4971 GCA_036556105.1 Ilumatobacteraceae bacterium
GCGGAGATCCGCCGCCGCAACTACATCCAGCCCGGCGCCTTCCCGCTGACCACCAACACCGGCGCCGCCTATGACTCCGGCGAGTACGAGAAGGCCCTCGACGCGGCCCTCGCCGCCGCCGACTACAAGGCGCTGCGCGAAGAGCAGGCCCGCCGCCGTGCCGCCAACGACCCGATCGCACTCGGCATCGGCCTGTCGAGCTACGTCGAGGTCACCGCTCCCGTCGGGTTGCACGTGGAGTTCGGAGCCGTGGAGATCCACGACGACGGTTCGGCCAGCGTGTTCGCCGGCACCAGCGTCCACGGCCAGGGACATCACACCGCGTTCGCCATGCTGGCCACCGAAGTACTCGGCATCCCGATGGACAAGATCACGCTCGTCAACTCCGACACGGCCACCGTGCCGCGTGGTGCCGGCACGATGGGATCGCGCTCGTTGCAGACGGCCGGCTCGGCGATCTTCGTCGCCTCGAACGAGGTGCTCAGCCGGGCCCAGAAGATCGCCGGCCACCTGCTCGAGGCGGCCGCCGAAGACATCGTCGCCGAGGGCGGCTCGCTGCACGTCGCCGGCACACCGTCGAAGTCGATCTCCTGGGCCGAGCTCGCCGTTGCGTCACGCGACTCCTCGAAGCTGCCCGCCGGACTCGAGCCCGAGGTGCTTCGCCACGAGCTCGACTTCGACGGCACGAACTCGACGTTCCCGTTCGGCTCGCACGTCTCTGTCGTCGAAGTCGACACCGAGACCGGCAAGGTCACGATGCGTCGCCACGTCGCCGTTGACGACTGCGGGCGGATCCTCAACCCGTTGCTGGTCTCCGGCCAGCAGCACGGCGGGATCGCCCAAGGTGCGGCGCAGGCCATCTACGAATGGGTCCGGTACGACGAGGACGGCAACCCGGTGACGGCGACGTTCCTCGACTACACCGTGCCGTCGGCGGCTGAACTGCCGAGCTTCGAGACGTCGAACACGCAGACCGACAGCCCGCGCAACCCGCTCGGTGCCAAGGGCATCGGCGAGTCGGGCACGATCGGCTCGACGCCGGCGATCCACAACGCCGTGGTCGACGCGCTTTCACACCTCGGTGTGGAACACCTCGACATGCCCTGCACGCCGGAGCGCGTCTGGGCCGCCCTCGCCTCACGCTGAGGTCACGCCTGCCGAATCCAGCGGTATCGCTTCACTCTTGTGAGGGCATGAATCGACTGCACGTTCATGTCCTCACAAGAGTTTCGCTGAACGGGCTATTCGTCGACCGGATGCCGAAGGATGGTGCGCATCTTGGACGGCAGGCTGTGGCGCGGGTCGGTGAGGTAGATCTCGTGATGGCGGCCACGGAGCCGCAGGCCTTGTCCGGCAACGAAGTCATGCATCGCCGCGATGCGCGGGCATTCCTCCGAGTACGGACCGATGTGCATCAACTGCACGCACAGGCCCTCGTCGAACCTGGCCAAGCGGACACGCTGGGCGACGTCAGCCCCGACCTTGTTGACGACGCTGCGCCACGACGCAGCCAGCGCATCGGCAGGGATGTCGTCGGGCTGGCGGATCATCACCGTCCACTGCCACGCGGCGCGGTCCTCCGTTGCAGGATCGAACACCGACACCTCGTCGGCCCACCACAACGCCTCCAGTGGGCCCACTCTCAGATCGTCGCGGCCGGCGTGCTTCAGCGCGATCACGACCGGGTAGCTGAAGGAGTACACGGCGCTGATCGCCTCCTGGAATGCCGGTCCGTGGCGCGGGTCGCCGCGACCGTCGACCATCACGAAGTCGAATGCAGGTACTTCGATGAGCACGGGATCGGACGCCGGCTTGTAGAAAGAGCTCGCAGGGGCGGGTGTGGTGGGTGCAGACATGGCAAGACCTCGCCTGTTGTTCGGCCAGCTCATCGTGGCGACACGAGTGGGTCTTCGGGAAGGGTCGAACGGCTCTAACTGCTGGTCATTCGAGGGCGGAAGATCGACCGTGGGGGCCTGGTCCCCCGACGCAACCTGGACGCACGGAGGCTGCCATGACTCTGGTGACTGGACTGCCGATCGCCGCGACCGACGTGGCCGCGGGCGCGATCGATGCCACAAAGGTGTACGGGCGAGGTGACAACTCGGTGCGGGCGCTCGATGGGGTGACCATCGGCTTCCCGCGAGGTCGGTTGACCGCCATCATGGGCCCATCTGGCTCGGGCAAGTCGACGCTGATGCACTGCGTCGCCGGGCTCGATTCGCTGACGAGCGGGCGCGCCTTCATCAGTGACCTCGACCTCGGCACGTTGACCGAACAGGAGCTGACACGGGTTCGCCGGGACCGCATCGGTTTCGTGTTCCAGGCCTACAACCTCGTGCCGACCTTGAGCGCGATGGAGAACATCGTCCTACCGGCGCGGCTCGCCGGGAGGCGGACCGACCCAGATCTGCTCGGCAACGTCATTGATGCCGTCGGGCTGCGCTCGCGGTTGACCCACAGGCCGAGTGAGCTGTCAGGTGGGCAGCAGCAACGAGTCGCTGTCGCCCGGGCGCTCGTCGGTCGCCCCGACATCGTCTTCGCCGACGAGCCGACCGGCAACCTCGACAGCCGTGCCGGCGCCGAGATCCTGGCGTTCATGCGCGCTGCGGTACACGACTTCGGGCAGACGATCGTGATGGTCACCCATGACCCGGTGGCCGCATGTTCTGCGGACACGATCATCTTCCTCTCCGACGGACGAGTCGTCGACCAGATGGAGCAACCGACGGTCGACAAGATCCTCGAACACATGAAGACGTTGGGTGGGTGAGAACGATGTTCTCGCTCAGCCTGCGAACGATCTTCAGCCACAAGCGCCGACTGCTGTCGACCACGTTGTCGATCATTCTCGGCGTCGCCTTCCTCGCCGGAACGTTCGTATTCACCGACTCGTTGCAGCGCACGTTCGACGAGCTGTTCAGCTCCGTCTATGCCCGTACCGACGCGGTCGTCCGGTCCAGTGAAAAGGTCCGGACCCAAGAGGGTCTGAGCATCCGCGGCCGCATCTCCGACCAACTCCTCGATGAGGTTGCCGCGGTCCCCGGTGTGACGGCAGTGTCCGGGTCGGTCAGCGGGTACGCGCGCATCCTCGACGGCAACGGAAAGCCGATCGGCGTCGACCGCGGCTCGCCGAACTTCGGCATGGACATCGCCGACTCTCCGATCTCCGTCTGGACGATGCGTGAAGGGCGAGTCCCCAGCAACGGCAGCGAAATGGCGATGGACGCCGGTTCGCGGTCCGAGGGCAAGTTCCAGCTCAACGACAAGGTCACGGTCATCAGCCAGTCCGGGGCGCGCCAGTTCACGCTGGTCGGCATCGTCGGCTTCGCATCCGCCGACTCGCCGGTCGGGTCCCGTGTCGCCTTGTTCGACCCGGCAACTGCGCAGGAGTTCGTCGGACAGTTGGGTCAGGTCGACTCGATCATGGCTCGCGGCGACGGCAGCCTCAGTCAAGAGGAACTGGCGGCGCGCATCGCCGAGGTGATGCCGACGGGCACCGAGACGCTCACCGGGAAGGCCATGGCCGCCGATCAGAGCAACGAGATCAAGACCTCGTTGAGCTTCTTCAACACGTTGCTGCTCGTCTTCGCAGGCGTGGCCCTGTTCGTCGGATCGTTCATCATCTACAACACGTTCTCGATCATCGTCGCCCAGCGCAAGAAGGAGAACGCGTTGCTGCGGGCGATCGGCGCCAGCGAACGTCAAGTCGAATCGGCGATGTTGGTCGAGGCGCTCGTCATGGGCGTGGTCGGATCGGCGCTCGGCTTCGTGGCCGGGTTCGGGATGGCGCAGCTGCTGCGGGGCATGCTCGTCGCCCTCGGCATCAAGCTGCCATCCGGTGGTCTGGTGCTGCTGCCGCGCACCATCATCGCCTCGTTCGTCGTCGGCATCCTGATCACGCTCTTCTCGGCAGTGCTGCCATCGCGGCGTGGTGGGAAGGTGCCCCCGGTCGCCGCGTTGCGCGACGTCGCCACCGAACAGGCGTCGTTCTCGACGCGGCGGTTGCTGTCGGGCATCGGCCTGCTCACCGTCTCCGTCCTCCTCGTGGCCATCGGGCTGACCGGGGAGATCATGCTGCTCGGTCTCGGTGTCGCACTGACGTTCATCTCGCTCTTCGTGCTCGGCCCGCTGCTGGCCAGGCCGATCGCCAAGTTCCTCGGCGCCCCACTGGCGCGGTGGCGCGGCACGGCCGGCAACCTGGCCCGGGAGAACGCGATGCGCAACCCCAAGCGAACCGCGCGCACCGCGGCCTCGTTGATGGTCGGCGTCGCCTTCGTCGCTGCGATCGCCGTGTTCGCCTCGTCGGTGAAGGCGTCGATTCGTTCCGTGTTCGCCAAGCAGTTCACCGGCGACTTCGTCGTCTCGACGCAGACGTTCGGTTTCGGCGGACTACCGGTCACACTGGCTCCACAGATCAGCGGGCTGCCCGGTGTCCGCGCCGCTACGGGGGTCCAGTTGGGCATGGCCGACATCGACGGCAAGGACCGCTCGTTCGCAGTCGTCGATCCGGCAACGGTCGGGACCATGTTCGATCTGCAGATGACGTCCGGCCGCATCGAGGCCGTCGACGAGAGCAGCATCCTGGTCTCCAAGAAGACGGCCGACAGCTCCCACGTGGGCATGGGCGACACCATTCACGTGACGCTGCTCGACGGGCACACCTACCCGCTCACCGTCGTCGGGGTCTACGAGAAGGACGAGCTGGCCGGGCCGTACACCGTCGCCAAGCAGTTCTACGCCAAAGGCGGCGGCGACCAATACGACTTCAGCGTCTACATCCTCCTCGAGCCCGGTGCTGACCCGGCCAAGGTCGAGTCGTTGCTGGAAGCCATCGTCAGGCCCTACCCGATCGCCGACCTGCAGAGTCGCAGCGGCTACATCGAATCGCAAGCGGCGCAGATCGACGTCTTCGTCAACCTCACCTACGGTTTGCTCGGATTGGCAGTGATCATCGCCATGTTCGGCATCGCC
>DATBKA010000291.1:0-1887 GCA_036556105.1 Ilumatobacteraceae bacterium
GCCATCTGGCCGTGGCTCGTGCAGATGGGTCAGGATCGGGCCGGCCTGTACAGCTATGACTGGTTGGAGAGCCTGCTCGGACTGCAGTTCCACAACGCCGACCGGATCGAGCCGCAATGGCAGCAGCTCGACGTCGGCGACCAGATCCGAGCCGCTCCCAAGTCGGCCGGTCCCGACGCCGGGTTCACCGTGGTGGCCATCGATCCGCCGCGGTCAATCGTCACCGTGGTCGGCGATCCGTCACGAGTGCTGCCCGCGGCGCAGTCGGGAGCTCTGGAGGACGGGGCGACGTGGACGTTCGTGCTGCGACCGATCGACGAACAACGGACGCGACTGGTCATTCGCTTCCGGGGCAGGTTCGGCCTGCCGATCGTCGCCGAGTGGTTGGTGGTGCGGCTGCTCGAGCCGGTGCACTTCGTGATGGAGCGCAAGCAACTCCTCGGGGTCAAGCAGCGGGCGAGCCAGGCGTCGTGAACATCCGCACCGCATCCGCTGACGACCTCGACCAGGTGGTGGCCTGCGTCCACGCTGCCTACTCCAAGTACGTACCCCTGATCGGCCGAGAGCCGGCACCGATGCTGGCCGACTACCCGACGTTGATCGCCGCCGGGTTCGTCCACCTCGCCGAGGACTCGGACGGCATGGTCGGCCTGATCGTGATGTGGCCCGAGGACGGTCGCTGGTACATCGACAACATCGCCGTCCGACCGAACGGGCAGGGCCGCGGCGTCGGCTCCGCCCTGCTCGCCGCGGCAGAAGCGGCCGCCCGCGACGACGGCTGCACCGAGCTGTGGCTGTACACGAACGAGGCGATGTCGGAGAACCTCGACTACTACCCACGGCGCGGGTTCACCGAGACGGGTCGATCCGCGGAGAGTGGCTACCGCCGCGTGTACTACTCCAAGACGCTGGCGTAGCGCCGCGCCGTCAGAAGAACGGAAGGTACTGCTCCAGCTCCCACGCCGAGACCTGCTCGACGTCCCACGTGCCATCCGCCGCCTGCCACTTGGCCAGTTCGTCGCGACGCAACGTGAGGAACGCCTTGACGAGCTCGGCACCCAACGCCTCGGTCAGCACCGTGTCGGCCTCGAGTGCATCGAGCGCTTCGCCGAGGTCGTGTGGGGTGTGCCGATCGGTGTTCGGCTCGGAGTCGGCGTCGCCGATCTGCGGATCTCCACAGTCGCGCCCGTCGACGACACCGAGCAACGCCGCGTTGAGCATCGTAGCCGCGGCGAGGTACGGGTTGGCGCTGCCGCAGGGCATCCGGTTCTCGATGCGCGTCGCCGCGCCGCGCTCGCCGGGCACGCGGTAGGTGCTGATGCGGTTGTCGAGCCCCCAGTTGGCCCAGTACCCGGCGATGATGCCGGGGATCAGCCGCTTGTAACTGTTGACGAGGGGCGCAGACATCGCGGCGATGCCCTCGTGATGGGCGATCAACCCACCGAGGCACTGCCGGGCCAGCGTCGACAACCCGTGCTCCGCCTGCGGATCGTCGAAGCAGTTCGGACCGCCGTGCACCGGCGTGAACGAGACGTTGATGTGCAAGCCACTGCCGACGAGGTGAGCCATCGGCCGGCCCATGTAGGTGATCCAGTAGCCCTTGCGTGCCGCCAGCTCGCGGGTCATCTCCTTGCAGATGAACGCGCGGTCGGCGGCATCGAGGGCCGGCCCGTAGCGCATGTTCAGCTCCATCTGCCCGGGATGGAACTCGCCCATCATCCCTTCCAGGTCCAGCTCGCACAGCTCGGCCGCGTCGTACAGGTCGAACAGCAGACCGGTGTTGTCACCTCCCATGCCGACCCCGTAGACGCGGTGCGACGGCAGGTTCAACGGACCGAAGCCGCCGGGCGAGTCGGGGTCCGGCTGCATCACGTAGAACTCCATCTC
>DATBKA010000292.1:0-3426 GCA_036556105.1 Ilumatobacteraceae bacterium
CGCCAACGAACAGGCCCGCTACGACCCTACTGCTCGTTACGACACTCACTGCCGACTAGCTCACGCCACCAGTTGTGAATCCGTCCACTTTGTTGTCTATTCCGACAGGAGTTCGGCTACCGCCTCCGCGCTGCCTGACGACGGCAATGCTGCCATGCGCCTCCCGAATTGAAAAGTCTCTGACCGGCAATTGGGCCGAACGACCTATGCCTCATGAGCAGGCTCTCGACGTCGTTCCGAACGGTGCCACACCCATCGGGTCAGCGACCATCCGGCGGCGACGACCACGGCCCACGCGACCGCCAATCCGGTGGCGAGCGGCGCCCACGAACGAGTCGACAGCACCCGGTCGGCACGGGGCACCGGAGCCGGATCGACCTTCCACGAAGCCACGAACGACGGGACCGGCGCCACCGGCCGCGTCACGTGGACCTCGACCCGGTACGTGCCCGGAGTGGGGATGGCGATGTCGGCCCATTCGAGCACTCCCGAGTCAGGGACGCCCTGGCGTTCGGCGACGACGGACCCGTCTCCTCCTTGGATCTGGACGGTGGTGCTCTCGATCGGTCCAGGGGCCGGTCGGCGGGTGTCGAGCACACGGACCTGAACCAGGTTCGGCCCCGGGCGCGCCGGTTCGATCGAGGCGCTGACCGTGAGATCGTCGACGTCGGACGTGACCACCTGCGGCTCCTCTTTGGGCAGGGCGAGGAATCGCTCCCCCCGGGCGGGCGCGGCGCTGGCGAGGAGGGCGGCCAGCACGACTGCTAGACCGGCAACCCCGAGCTCGACCGGCAGACGTCGCGGCCGCTCGCCACGCAGTACCCGACGGGAGGCAACGGCACCCAGCACGGCAAGCACCACCAGCAGACCGGCCTTGATCACGATGCGCTGACCGTACGTCGTGCCGAGCAGAGCAGTGACGGTGACGGCCACCCGACCGCTCAGCACCAAGCCCGTGACACCGGTGACGGCCAGACCGATCGCGGCCAGCACACTGACGTCGGGCCACAGGTCGCGCAGATCGCGCCCTCGACGCGTCAGCAGCCACATCGCCGCGACGACTCCGAGCCAGGTGCACAACGAGGCAAGGTGCAGCGCGCGCAGGAAGACTCCCATGGCCAGCGAGCCACCTACACCGGCGTGGCCGCCGAACGCCTCCGCAACCACCAATCCGGCGCCGAGGACGGCGATGATCCACACGACGAACGACTGCGTTGCCTGATCCGTCGCCCGGCGGAGCATCCCGAATCCCCACCACACGGCGACAGCCAACGCCAACCCGATCAGCGCCCGCCGACCGGGGTCGCTGCTGATGATGAGACTCGACCACGTCACGTTCTCGAAGCCGACCGTCGCCGCGTCGGCAACGAGCAGCCCGATCCAACCAATCTCCAGCACGGCGACCGAAGCGGTGGCCAACGTCGACACCGGCGCAAAGTCGCTGTGCCTCCCGCGCGCCAGTAGGACAGCGACCACGATCGCGCCGACAGCAAGCAGCAAGGCTCCGTCAGCGATGACCTTCAACGTGATCGAGAGCCACGAGCTGTCGACTTGTTCGCCGGACTCCGACGGTGGCGCGGCGACGCCCACTCCGAACGAGATCGACCCGACGGTCTTGTGCAGGTCCGCCGGGTCGATGACGACGAAGCGGAGGATGTACGCGCCACGCTCGAGCTCTGGCATCTCGGCCAGCACGGTGGTGTCGCCGTGGGCGGTGCTCAGTTGGAGATCATCCTCGACGTTCGAGCCGAGGTGCAGGAGATGAACGCTGCTGGCACTGACGAGCACCGGCTCCGTGAACTTCAGTTCGGCGACGCGCGGAGCCTCGGCCAAGACGGAGCCGTCGACCGGGTTGGAGGCGACGAACGATGCATGCGCGGCGACTCGCGCTGCCGGAATGGCGAGGAACACGGCCATTGCGCCGATCGACGCCGCGCACCACCGCCTCATTCGCCGATCACATTGTTGACGCTAGTTGCTCCAACAGTTGCAGGACTGTCAAGAAACGGTCAACCGTTCGACGTCGAAACGGGCTGAGCCACCGTCGTCGTCACTGACGGGGCCGGCACTCCTGGTGTCAGCGTGCCGTCCGCAGCGATCTTCACCGTGGCCAGATCACAGGTCGAGCAACTGCCGCCGGGATCCTGCTCAAACGTCGCCAGTTGCCCGTTGTATTCGCCATGGATCGCCGAAACCGTACTGCTGACGGTGATCTTGTGATCCCCTTGCTTGGCGACGTTGTTGAACTCGAGGAAGATCGAGCCGCCGACGTCGTTGCGCGTGACCCTCACGTCCTTGCAGTCGGCGTCGAAGCAGATGTTCAGGGGAACTTCGCTGCCAGCACTCAACGCCCCGGCGATCTCTCCCACCACAAAGGTGATCCCGCCCTTGCAGGGGTTGTCGCAATTGCTGCAAGCACCGCCGAGCAAGGCGAGGGCAACGGCGGTCAGAGCGAGGCGTCGACGCATGGGGCGAGTGTATGAGGCAGAGAGGTAAGGCGGTTGGATGTCGACGAACGGATCAGTCGACCACGACGTCGTGCAACTCGAGGTCGCCCATCTTTATCGTCACGATTGCCCCCGGCTTGAGGGCACCGCGCGCATTGGCCAGCAACACATAATCGTTCGTGCCCGCCTTCTTGACCGGCCCGATGTGCGAGTGGCCCGGCATCCCCGGAAGGTTGAAGTCGGTGCCATCGGCTGCGATCACGTGGGGAGTGGCCTCGGCGGTGTGGATCGCCTCGGTCTTGGCGCTGTCGAGCACTTGATAGCGGACCTGGATCATCCCGCCCGCCGAGGTGATGTCGACGCCGAGGAAGCGCACGCCATACTTCGACTCGATCTCGGGGCTGCTCGGCATGCCCTGCGTGGTGGCGGCGGCCTGCGTTGTTTCGTCGGAGTCGGACCGCCAGTTGCGGACCAGGAGAACCCCGACGAACACCGCGACCAAACCGAGAACCGCGAGTGACCGGAGAACGAAAGGCCGGGCCGCACGAGGCGGCCCGCCCTTCGGTTCCTCAGACTGGACCCCGTCTTCGTCCACGCCCTCGAGGTTATAGGTCAGCATCAGCCACCAATGCCCGTCGGCGTGTCTCCTGCGCCGGCCGGGGGCGTGGTGTCACCGGTCGGTGGCGTCGTGTCGCCCGTGGGGGCGTTGCCACCGGGAGCGTCGCCCGCGCCGGCGATGCCCTGCTCTGCAGGGGTGGTGTCGCCCGTCGGCGTCTCAACTGCCAGCGGGGCAATCGGGGCCACGGTCCCGTCACGGACGTTGAGGAACGTCAGTGCACCACCGAAGCCAGTGCCGGTGCCGTTGTTCATCTGCCGGCCGGAGTCGATGATCGAATAGAAGTGACCGAGTGGCGCGGTGGACGGGATCTTGACGGCAACATCGGCGGTCTCGCCTGGTCCGATCAACGGCGAGATGACC
>DATBKA010000293.1:0-4132 GCA_036556105.1 Ilumatobacteraceae bacterium
GTCCGGCAGACCCTTGAGCAACGGTCCGAGATCGGAGTGCTCGCGGATCGAGGTGAAGGCAATCGTCTGGCCGTCGAACTGACCACCACGTTCCTCTGCTGGGCCGTAGTCGACCACGTCGGGTGCGCTGGCGCGCGAAACCTTGGACATGACATTTCCTTTCTTGTGTTGATCGAGTCAGCCGGTGATGGCTGCGTCGGGTTGGTGTGTCGAGACCCGGTTCGGCGAGGTCGCCCGGCCAACGATGAACGGGCTCACGAACGACGGAACCTTCGGCATCGTCACGTGCTCGACCTCAGTGACGGTGAAGCCGGCCGCGCCGATGGACGTGAGCGTCGGCCGGTTGCACTCGCAGCCGACGAGAAAACGGCTCAGGCCGTTCAGCCGGTCCTGCCGCCGTGCCAGCCGCGTCTCGTCGGATCGCACGTGCTCGATGAACAGGAGCTCGCCTCCGGGTCGGAGCACTCGGCGCAGTTCCCGCAGGGCGCGAGGTTGATCGTCGACGCCGCACAGCACCAACGTCGACACGGCAACATCGAACGAGCGGTCCTCGAAGGGCAGATCCTCGGCGGGTGCGCGCAACACCGTGGTCGACGGCGCCTGCTCGCCCACCTTCTTCTCGAGGCGACGGATCATCGGTGGCTCCGGCTCGGTGATCGTGAGCGACTCGACGCCGGGCCCGTAGAAGGGCAGGTTCGCGCCGGTGCCGCCGCCGATCTCCAGGACGCGGCCGCGTGCATCGGCGAGGAGGCGGATCCGGAAGTCGCGCAACGCGGCGCGCTCGATCTTGGCCATCTGGCGGTCGTAGGTCAGGGCGAAGAACCTGCTTCGAAGTGTCACATGACCTCGCTTCCTCGTGCTCGGATGCTGCTGTCACCGTACTGATCGGGTGACCTCGGTGCATGAGGCAATTGCCTCATCTTGCCGGGGCGTCAGAGCCTGGCGTCCCGTTCGTCGGGGAGCAGGCCGTGCTGCATCGCGAAGAGACTCGCCGCTACTCGGCTGGAGGCGCCGATCTTCGTGTAGATGTGCTCGATGTGGTTGCGGGCAGTCTTCGGCGAGATCACCAACGCGGCTGCGATCTCCTTGCTCGACATGCCGCGCGACACCAGGCGCAGCACTTCGACCTCCCGCGCCGTCAGGCCTGCCGGGCCGTCGCGTCTGGTCGTCGTGCGGTGACCGGCAACGGACAGCACCGCCTCCACGGCGTCGCCATCGAGGCGTCCTGCCTTCACATCGGCCCGCAGTTCGGCGGCGGCAGCTTCGGACGCGAGTGCCGGACGATGCGGGCGCGGCTCGCACATCGATTGGTACGCGTCAGCCGCACCCAACACGCGCGCCGAGGTCGTGATGGCGCCACCCGCGAGCCCACGCGGGTACCCCGAGCCGTCGAGCCGCTCACGATGTTGCACGGCGATCACACCGAGCGGGGCGAGTGACGCCGACTGATGCAACATTCGCTCGGTCAGGTAGGGCTGCATCCGGACGCGCTCCCATTCGCCGGCTCCCAACGGACCACGCTTGTCCCAGATCGAGTTCGACACGCCCAGTCGTCCGAAGCCATGAACGAGGCCGGCCCGTCGCAACTCGCCGATCTTGTCGCCGGGCAGCCCCAACGCGGCACCGGCCGCGGCAACGAGGTCGGCCACGGCGCGGGCGTGTCCGAGCATGTACGGCGACTTGAGGTCGACAAAGTCGGCGACGGCGATCAGCGCGGCATCGAACTGCTCTGCCGACAGCCGGACTCCCAAGGCCGGTTCGGCAGCGATCACGGCGCCCCAGGTCTGCGTCGAGTCGAGGCCGCCCAAGATGTCGCCGGCGTGGGCGCACAGCAACGCGGCCAGCCGTGGGTCGAACTGCCCACCGGAGCGCTTCCGCGCCAGTGCCGTCGCCGCGTCGACGCCTCCGATGCGGTGGGCGACTTCGATGAACTCGGCGAGCTGAACCAGTCGTGCTGCGACCGGGATGGCTTCGCCCTTGAGGCCGTCCGGCCAGCCACGGCCGTCCCATTGCTCGTAGGAGGCTCCAACTGCTTGCTGCACGGCATCGGGGAGCCCGAGCTGCTCGGCCAGAGTTCTCGCCAAGGCAGCGTGCCGTTCGATCATCCCGTCCAGGTCGCGGTGGCCAGAGAGGGCGAACTCGAGCCCGACCCGAAAGCGATGGAGGGGCGGATTGCCGGACCCGACCAGGCGCAGTGCTGCGGTGGCGGCGCGCAGGCCGCGCAACTCGTTGGTGTACTTGCCCGCCTTCAGGTTGATGTCGTCGCCGAACCACTTCGCCTGTTCATGGGCGTCGGAATGACATCCGACGTTGACGAGCATCGCCGTGTAGTACACGACCAGCCGATCGTCCTCGCCGAGATCGACGTGTTCGGCCAATCGCAGAGCGATCACGCATTGCCGCAGCACGTGCTCCATCGGCTGGCCGAAGCCGAGGTCGATGCCCAACGACAGGGCGGCGACCAGTTCGGCCAGTCGCATCTTCGCCGGCTCGTGGCCGGCGTGCTCCGTCATGGGCCTGAAACTACTGCGAAGTCGTCGAGGCTGCGCCCGCCGATCCGGGCGGAGGGCTGTAACGCCGGGCCCGATCGGAAGACAGAGCCTCATGCCTCAGCTCTCGTTCGCCAACTTGGCCATCTGCTTGTCGATCGCCTTCGGTACTCGACTGCTGCTCGGGTTCGTGCCTCGCATCCGGCTTCCCGGCGAGGTCGTCGAGATCGTGGTCGGAATCGTCTTCGGACCGGCGGTGCTCGGCTGGGTCGAGGTCGACGAGCCGGTGAAGATCCTGGCCTTGGTCGGGTTGGCATTCACCTTGTTCCTGGCCGGGCTGGAGCTCGATCTGACTCGGTTGCGCGGCTCGCTGCTGCGCGTGGCCGGTTCGGCAATGGCCTTGTCGGCGGCGCTCGCCATCGTCGTGTCCGTCGTGCTGGCGTCGGCAGGCTTGATCGACGACGCCCGTCTCGTCGCCGTCGCCCTGTGTGCGACGTCCCTCGGCTTGGTCGTGCCGGTCACCAAGCAAGGGGGCTTCGAGGACCGACAACTCGGCCAACTGGTGATCGCCGGGGCGACACTCGGTGACTTCGGCGCGATCATCGCCTTGTCGCTGCTGTTCTCGCGTGATGCGGCAACGGCGTCGACGCGGTTCACATTGCTCGGCGCGTTCGTGGTCCTCATCGCCCTCGCGGCGTGGATCATCCGCGCCGGCGGCCGCCGCCCGCGAGTCGCCGACGTGATCGCCCGCTTGGCGGACACGACCGCTCAGATCCGGATCCGCGGTGTCGTGCTGATGATCGTCGCCTTTGCTCTCTTGGCCGAGCGCACCGGGCTGGAGACGATCCTCGGTTGTTTCGTCGCTGGCGCGGTGGTCGGAACCGTCGATCACGATTCGGCACGCAACCATCCTCTGTTTCGGGTGAAGCTCGACGCGATCGGCTTCGGGTTCCTGATCCCGGTGTTCTTCGTGAGTGCCGGAATCAGGTTCGACCTGCGCGCCCTGCTGAACGACACGTCCACACTGGCCCTCGTGCCGCTGTTCCTGGTCGCGCTCCTCGTCGTGCGCGGTGTTCCTGCTCTGCTCTACCGCGGCCAGCTTGCCTCGCCGCGCGACGTCGCCATCGCCGGCCTCCTGCAGGCGACTTCGCTGCCGTTCATCGTCACGGCAACAATGATCGGTGTGGAGATCGGCGCGTTGTCAGCTGGAGTGGCGGCAGCGTTCGTCGGTGCCGGTTTGCTGTCGGCGCTGATCTTCCCGGTCGTCGCCTTGACGCTGGCTGGCCGTAACGATCTCCTCCCGGCAGGCACAGCACTCGCATGAACGAACTGCTCCCCATCCTCGACCTCGAATCCTTTGTGTCCACTCGCGAGGCACTGCATCGAGTTGCCGAGCATGTCGTCGCCAAGGCTCGTTACGTCGACGACGGTGAGATTCGCCTCACCCCGCTGATGAACGGCTTCGCCACGCCGCTGCTCGCGGACAAGCGTCGCGTGCGGGTCGAAGCAGACGAACTGGCCATCGACACACCGGAGGGTTCGACGCAGCACCGACTCACCACGATTGCCGCTGCGGCGGCGCTGGTCGGAGTCGTCCCGGGCTTCCCGAGCGAGCTGTATCCGCCGGCGACGAGCTTCGATCC
>DATBKA010000294.1:0-6272 GCA_036556105.1 Ilumatobacteraceae bacterium
CAACATGGAGCCGTTCGACGGCCACCTCGTGATCCACGAGTGGAGCGAGGCCCAACCGCGCCTGCGCGTGCTGTTCGCGGCCGGCGGCGAGCGCATCTTCGACCTTGGTGGCGAACCCCACGAGGTGGAAGTCGACGCCAACCCCGAGTGGCAGACGGAGACGTTCCGCTATCGCTACCAATCGTTGACGACACCGATCACCATCTACGAGGAGAACGTGCGTACCGGTGAGCGCCGGTTGCTCAAGCAGACGCCCGTGCCCGGCGTCGACCTGACCCGATACGTCGCCGTGCGCGAGTGGGCGCCGTCGCACGACGGCACGTTGGTGCCGGTCGACATCGTCCGCCACATCGACACGCGTGTCGACGGCACGGCGCCGTGTCTCGTCTACGGCTATGGCAGCTACGAATCGACAGAGCCGCCGTGGTTCAGCCCGGCGCGGTTGTCGTTGCTCGACCGCGGCTTCGTGTGGGCCCTGGCCCATCCGCGTGGCGGAGGCGAGCTCGGCCGGCGCTGGTACCTCGACGGCAAGCTCCTCACCAAGCGCAACACGTTCCTCGACATGATCGCCGTGGCCGAACACGTCGTCGACGCCAAGTGGGCGTCGCCGCAGCGCGTCGCCATCCGCGGCGGAAGCGCAGGCGGCCTGCTCGTCGGGGCGTGCATGACGATGCGACCCGAACTGTTCGCCGCGGTCGTGGCCGAGGTGCCGTTCGTCGACGTCGTCACCACGATGTACGACGAGACGCTGCCGCTGACGATCACCGAATGGGACGAGTGGGGCAATCCCGCCAGCGAACCGTTGGCCAGCTACATGCTCAGCTATTCGCCCTACGACAACACCACCGCGCACGACTATCCGGCGATCTTCATCACCGCTGGCCTGAACGACGTGCGAGTCAGCTATCACGAGCCGGCGAAGTGGATCGCCAAGCTGCGGGCCGTGCGCACCAACGACGCACCACTGCTGATGCGCTGCGAGATGGGCGCCGGCCATGCCGGGCCGAGCGGCCGCTACGACCTGTGGCGCGAAGAGGCTCGGGTGCTGACCTTCGTCCTCGAGACGGTCTGAGCGCGCTCAGCCTCCCCAGACTGCGACGACGGCGGCCATCAGCAGGAACACGGCGTTGCGGATGACATTCCCCCACCCGATCGGCTGAGCCGACAGGGTGCCGAAGCACGCGCACGGTGGACGCAGACCCTGCCGCAGACGGCGGACGAGCAGAACGGTGAACGCCAGGAGCATCGCTGCGGCAAGCACGGCGACCGGACGGCGTGCCAGCTGCGTCACCAGCAGCGCGCCGACCACCGCCTCGGCGAACGGCACGACGATTGCCACCGCCCACGGCACTCCGAGTCCCCCTGACTGAGACCGCCACTGATGCGGAGCGGAGATCTTGAGAACGCTGGAGAAGACGAAGATCAGACCCAGCGCCGCGCTGACGACGGCGATCACGCCGCCACGCTAGGCAAGCTCGATCGTCAGCCCCTCGGATGCAGCGATCACGTCGAGGCCGTGCGACTTGCCGAGAGCCACCGCGCACTCGAGCAACACGTCGAGGTCGTCGTCGCGGCGAGAGGGGTCGTGATGGAACAGGGCGAGCTGCTTCACCTTGCCTTGCACCGCCAGCCACACGGCGTACTCGATCGTGCAGTGACCCCACGTCGACTTGGCGAGGAACTCGTGTGGCGTGTACTGCGAGTCGTGAATCAGCAAGTCGACACCATCGATCAACTCCATCGCCCCGGCCGCGGCCGACAACGTGCCGTCGAACGGCTGTTGATGGTCGGACAGGTAGGCCACCGAGCGACCGTTGAACTCGATGCGGAAGCCGAGCGTCGGCCCGAGGTGCGGGATCAGCCGCGACATGACCGAGAAGTCGCCGATGGAGAACTGCGAGTCGGCAGTGTCGTGGAAGCGCACATCGCCGGGCAGTTCGTCGACGCTGACCGGGAACAGCGGCGGACGGATCGTGAAAGACACGACCTCGTCGAGTGAGCGTCCGTCGGTCTGAGCGGGGCCATAGACGTCGAGGCTGGAGCCTTCCTTCAGCAACGGCGTGAAGAACGGCAGACCCTGCACGTGATCCCAGTGGAGGTGGCTCAGCAAGCAGTGACCGCGAAACGGCTCGGCGTCAGGGCACTGCTTCCCGAAGTAGCGCAAGCCGGTGCCCATGTCGAGCAGCAGCGGCTGTTGGCCGGCCGCGTCGATCGACACACATGACGTGTTGCCGCCGTATCGCTGGATGTCGTCGCTCTGGCACGGAGTCGAGCCCCGAACGCCGTGGAACCTGACGCGCATCATGGAATGCACCGCAAGATCGGCACGATACGCGCCTGTTGCCGATTCCGAAAAGGCCCGGCAGCGTGACGTGCGTCGCAGCGGACTACGTTGCCTTCGTGGTCGAGCTCAGCGAACGGCGCCATCAACCACCAATACTGCCCGACGGGCTGGTGGTCATCGTCAAGCGGGAGTGCGAAACCTGCCAGATGGTTGCGCCGCTGCTCGAGCAGTTTCCGGTCACCGTCTACACGCAAGACGACCCGGCGTTCCCGGACGGGAGCGCGCCGATCTTCGACGCCGACCTCTCGATCAGCTGGCATCACGAGATCGAGACGGTGCCGACCCTCATCCGCGTTGCCGGCGGCGAAGAAGTCGAGCGCACCGTCGGGTGGCTGCGCTCGGAGTGGCAGCGGATCACGGGCGTGCCCGATCTCGGCGAGCACTTGCCGGTGATGAGACCGGGTTGCGGCTCGTTGAGCGTCGACCCCGATCTGGTCGACACGCTGCGCGCCCGCTTCAACGCCGGCACGCTGAAGTCGCGGCGGTTCGAGCTGGCCGACCTCGACGACGAGATGGAAGTGCTGTTCGAACGAGGCGTCACCGACGGCCTGCCAGTCACACCGCCGACCGAGGCGCGTGTGCTGCGGATGCTCGAAGGCACGAGCCGCCCCGCCGACGACCTCGTCGCCGTCGTCGCCCCCGACCTCGTCGAGGTCACGGTGGAGAAGGTGGCGATCAACGCCGTCATGGCCGGATGCCGGCCCGAGCACCTGCCGTGGGTGATCGCCGGCCTCGAAGCGGTGTGCACCGACGAGTTCAACATCCACGGCGTGCTGGCGACCACGATGCCGGTCGGCCCGGTACTCATCTGCAACGGGCCAGGCACACGCGCCGTCGGACTGAACAGCGGCGTGAACGTCTTCGGCCAAGGCACGCGGGCCAACTTGTCGATCGGGCGCGCCGTGCAACTCGTCGTGCGCAACGTCGGCGGGGGCAGGCCCGGTGGCGTCGATCGTGCCGCCCATGGCAACCCCGGCAAGCTCAGCTTCTGCTTCGCCGAGGACGAGGCCGGGTCGCCGTTCACATCGCTCGCCGTCAGTCGCGGTTTCGAGCCGAGTGACAACACCGTGACGGCGTTCGCCGGAGAAGGCCCGCGGTGCATCGTCGACCAACTGGCGCGCGACGCCGGTCAACTCGCCAACTCCTTCGCAGCTTGCCTGCGCACGTTGCACCATCCAAAGCTCGTCATCGGATTCGACTGCATCCTCGTCGTCGGGCCCGAGCATGCTCGCGTGTTCGCCGAGGCAGGTTGGGACCGCGAACGGTTGCTGGCCGAGATCCACGACCGGTTGCAGATCCCCGGACAGGAGTTGGTGCGCGGTGCCGGCAACATCGCCGAGGGAGTACCCGAATTCTTGGCGACCGCAACCCTGGGCAAGTTCCGCCCCGACGGCTTGCTGCTCGTGCACGCGGGCGGCGCAGCCGGACTGTTCTCTGCCATGATTGGCGGCTGGGCCAGCGGTGATACCGGCTCGCAGCCCGTCACCAGAAAGGTGGTGCCATGAGCAGGTTCTTGCTCGATCCGACGAGCGAGCGCACGACGCTCGAGCGGTCACTGCTCCCCAGGCCGGCGTCCCTGGACGGCAAGCGGGTCGGGCTGCTCGACATCTCCAAGCCGCGTGGCGACGTCTTCCTCAACCGCCTCGAGCAACGGCTCACCGATCTCGGTGCAGAAGTGCGGCGCTTCCGCAAGCCGACGTTCACCAAACCGGCGCCGGTCGACCTGCGCCACGAGATCGCCACGCAATGCGAAGTGGTCATCGAGGCACTCGCCGATTGAGGGAGCTGCACGTCGTGCAGTGTGCACGACATCGTTGATCTCGAGAGCCGCGGCGTGCCGTCTGTGTTCGTTGCGTCGGCGCAGTTCGTCGACGCGGCGAAGGCACAGTCGCAGGCGCTCGGCTTCCCGACGGTCGCCCGCGTGTTCACGCCGCACCCGATCCAAGACCGCACCGACGACGAGATGATCGCCTACGCCGACGCCGCGTTCGCCGAGATCGTCAACGCCATCACGGCAGCCGAAGCATCCGCTCTCGCCTGACCACCAGGCCCTCGCGCTCGAGATCGGCAACCAGCCGCGCGGCACGCGACTCGTCGCAACGCATCACCGTGGCCACCCGCTCCGAGCCGATGGGCGCGTTCACCAGCGCCTGCAACAAGAGGCCACGGGCTTGGCGGTCGCTGCCATCGAACCGCGCTTGCCGTCCGCTGACTCCGGCCGACCCGATTGCCGGATCCTCCGCGCCTTCCCCATGCCACGCGCACGACGCCGCCAGAGGACACTCGGCGCAGTTCGGGTTGGCGGGCCGGCACACAGTTGCGCCGAGATCCATCAAACATTGGTTCCAGGCCCACGACTCGCCTGCCGGCACCAGCTCGTCCGCATTCGCCTGTACCTGCCGAGCCGTCAATCGCGTCCCGGCGAGCCGAGCGAGAACCCTGGCGATGTTGGTGTCGACCACAGCGCAGTCCACCTCGAATGCGAACGCCATCACCGCCCGAGCGGTGTACGCGCCGACGCCGGGAAGCCGGCGCAACTCGTCGAGGGTTTGCGGAAACCGACCAAGCCGAGCGATCTCCGCCGCCGCATCGTGCAAGTTCTTCGCTCGACGCGGATAGCCCAGGCCCTGCCACAAGCGCAGCACGTCGCCCAGCGCGGCCGATGCGCACCCAGCCGCGGTGGGATAAGCGGACATGAACTGCCGCCACTTGGGGATGACTCGGGCG
Source organism: Ilumatobacteraceae bacterium (assembly GCA_036556105.1). Taxonomy (GTDB): domain Bacteria; phylum Actinomycetota; class Acidimicrobiia; order Acidimicrobiales; family Ilumatobacteraceae; genus JAENVT01. The sequence continues at coordinate 5,072 of DATBKA010000294.1, forward strand.
GCCTGCGTCTGCTGCAACATCACTTCGCTGACGAGGATCGCCCACGGATCTCGCGTCCGCCGCCACGGCAGGTCACGCAGCCGTGGCAACCCCCACCCCAACACATCCGAGTGTTTAGAGGTGGACAGGGTGCCTTGAAACACTCGGATCGGGCTAGGCGGGCCAGACGCCGGCATCGTCATCGTCATACGGACGGTGGCGCGCCGGCACCGCGTCGCGGGTCCAGACCAACACTCGACGGCGGAAGTAGCACACCTCCTGGCCGTCTTGGTTGAAGCCCTTGGTCTCGACGGTGACTACGCCCCGATCGGGCTTCGACTTCGACGGCTGCACGTCGAGCACACGCGTTTCGGCGTGGATCGTGTCGCCGTGGAACGTCGGGAACTTGTGTTGCAACGTCTCCACCTCGAGGTTGGCGATCGCCGAGCCGCTGACATCGGGCACGCTCATGCCGAGCACCAGCGAGTACACGAGGTTGCCGACGACGACGTTGCGACCTTGCACGCTCTCCGCGGCGAACCAGGCGTTGGTGTGCAACGGGTGGTGGTTCATGGTGATCATGCAGAACAGGTGATCGTCGTACTCGGTGATCGTCTTGCCCGGCCAGTGCTTGTACACGTCGCCGACGACGAAGTCTTCGAGGCAACGCCCGAACGGCCGCTCATGAGAGGTCATGGCCTCCGAACATAGCTACGCACCGCCGTAATGACCATCCTCGCCGGCGTCGCCGAGGAATTCGCCGCCGTCGAGCGTGTCGTCGCCAGGAGCATCGAGCTCCTTGGTCTCGGCGCTGGGGTTCGCTGCCTTGTGACGAGGAACGAAACGCACCGAGAAGTCAAAGGCGCGCTCGTTGGCGGAAGCATCGGCGGCGATGTCGCGCAGGCGACGCAACCGCTCCCGACGCTTGATGCTCCACGGACCGACGCGCAGCGACGCGTACAAGACTCCGCCGAGCAGGATCGGGAAGAAGAACTGGGCCAAGCGATACGTCGCCACGCCCAGCAATGCGGTCGCTTTGGTCAAGCCGAAGCCGACCAATGCCACGGGCAGGCCACCGTCGATGATCAGCAAGCCTCCCGGTGTGAGCGGGATGACGGCGAGCACGTTGACCAGACCGAAGGCGACGATCAACGCGTCGATGTCGGTCGACGCCCCGAAGGCGCGCAGGAACACCCACAACGCGGCCGCATCGAGCAGCCAG
>DATBKA010000295.1:0-1546 GCA_036556105.1 Ilumatobacteraceae bacterium
CAAGGCATTCACGCCCTGTCGCTGCTCGACGCCCTCGCCGGTGTCGAGCTGTTGATCACCGCCGACGAGGAGGTCGGCTCGAAGTCGTCACGGGCCCTCATCGAGGCGCGTGCGCTGGCGTGCGGCGCAGCGTTGGTGATGGAGCCGAGCGCCGACGGCGGCGCGTTGAAGACAGGTCGCAAGGGAACCGGCACGTTCGAGGTCGCAGTGCACGGTCGCGCCGCGCACGCCGGCCTGGAGCCGGAGAAGGGGATCAACTCGCTGATCGCCGCGGCTCAGCTGATCACGCGCATCGCCTCCTTCGGCGATCCCGACAAGGGCACCACGGTCACACCCACTGTCGCCACCGCTGGAACCGCCGACAACGTCGTGCCGGCACTGACGAAGGTCAGAGTCGACGCCCGCGTCGTCAGCGCCGAGGAGAAAGAGCGAGTCGAGCGGCTGATGGCGACGCTGTCGTCCGATGTGCCCGGCGCGGGCGTCGAGGTGACTGGCGGCGTGGATCGACCGCCGATGCCGGAGTCGGCGTCCGAGAAGCTGTTCGCCGTTGCCTCTGCTGCCGCCGAGCGGGCCGGTCTCGCCCAGCTCCGTGGTCTGGCTGTCGGTGGCGGCAGCGACGGCAACTTCACCGCCGCGGTGGGCGTGCCCACGCTCGACGGCCTGGGCGCCGTCGGTGGCGGCGCCCATGCCGACCACGAACACGTTCTCGTCGACACCATGGTCGATCGGGCCCGCCTCGTGGCGGCGATCGTCGGCGAACTGCTGCGCTAGAGACCGCTGTCGTCGGCGTCGGGCACGTAGCCCGTCGCTTCGTCGAGCTCGCCGAGCGCGCCGCGGGTCAGCGTTCCGGCGCTGCGATACACGTCGAGCTTCTGGCGCGTGTCTTCGATGTCGAGGTTGCGCATCGTCAGCTGCCCGATGCGGTCGTGCGGGCCGAACGCGGCGTCCTCGACCTTCTCCATGCTCAACCGTTCCGCGGAGTAGGTGAGGTGCGGCCCGGCGGTGTCGAGGATCGAGTAGTCGTCGCCACGCCGCAGCCGGACCGTGACCTCACCGGTGACGGCGGCGCCGACCCATCGCAACAACGACTCGCGCAGCATCAGGCTCTGCGGATCGAACCAGCGGCCCTCGTACAGCAACCGACCGAGGCGGCGGCCCATGGTGCGGTAGTTGTCGATCGTGCTCTCGTTGTGAATCGCCGTGACGAGGCGTTCGTAGGCGATGTGCAGCAAGGCGATTCCCGGTGCTTCGTAGATGCCGCGGCTCTTGGCCTCGATGATGCGGTTCTCGATCTGGTCGCTGGTGCCGAGCCCGTGACGGCCGCCGATGGCGTTCGCGGCGGTCACGAGCTCGACCGGCGTGGCGAAGCGCTGTCCGTCGAGCGAGGCCGGCCAACCCTCCTCGAACGCGACCGTCACCGTCTCCTCGGCCACGTCCACGCTGGCGTCCCAGTGCCGCACACCCATGATCGGCTCGACCAGGTCCAGGCCCTGGTCGAGCTGCTCGAGCAGCTTGGCCTCGTGGGTCGCCCCCCAGATGTTGGCGT
>DATBKA010000296.1:0-3811 GCA_036556105.1 Ilumatobacteraceae bacterium
AACTGCGGCGCTGGTCGCCACCGAGCGCCTCGTCCATCCAACTGACGTCAGCGACGTGGCATCGGTCGACTCGTTGTTCGCTGCGGTCGTTGCCCGATTCGGTCGCCTCGACCTGTTGTTCAACAACGCCGGCATCGGTGCTGCCGCGGTGCCGATGGAAGACCTGTCCGTGGAACAGTGGCGTCGCGTCGTCGACACCAACCTCACCGGCTCCTTCCTCTGCGCCCAGCGAGCGATCGCGATGATGAAGCGACAAGACCCGCAAGGTGGCCGGATCATCAACAACGGCTCGATCTCCGCCCACGTGCCGCGCCCGCACTCGGCGCCCTACACGGCGACCAAGCATGCGATCACCGGCCTGACGAAGTCGATCGCCCTCGATGGTCGCCCCTTCGGCATCACCTGCGGCCAGATCGACATCGGCAACGCCGAGTCACCGATGACGGCGCGCATGGCCGACGGCGTGCCGCAGCCCGACGGGTCTCGCAAGCCGGAGCCGCGCATGGACGTCGACGACGCGGCCCGCGCCGTTCGGTACATGGCCAGCCTGCCACCGGGCTCCAACGTGTTGTTCCTCACGGTGATGGCCGCGGGCATGCCCTTCGTCGGGCGCGGTTGATCGGCCCGACCCCGCCGACGCTTGGGCCCCAATGGGCGCGGGCCGTCGTCGCCGGTCAGCTGGCGCAGTTGATGCAGTGCCGGGTCGTCGGCAAGGCCAGCAACCGCTCCGTGCCGATCGGCCCGCCGCACCCCTCGCAGGTCTCGGCGGTGCCTTCCTCGACACGATGCAGCGCCTCGTCGAGGGCGACGAGATCCTTCTCCGCCTGGTGCAGCAACGCTGCGACCTGCGCTCGCTCGTAGGCGATCGTCGTGCCCTCCGGGTCGTGCTCGTCGTCGGTCGAGGTCAGCTCGGTGCCGTCGACGATGGCGTCGAAGCTCTCCTGCAGGGTGGCCAGCTGCTCGGCGATCCGTTCACGCTCGCGTTCGATGACCGAGTGCAGTTCGGCGTTCATGATCGGCCCTCGGCCGGCGTCCACGTCACGAGGCAGGAAGTACCCAGTCGCGAGGCGTCGTCAACCATGACCACCACACAAGGCTTTCACACCAGCGATGCAGCTGACTTCACTTGTACGCGATCGCCGCGCTGCCGGGCCCGGCCAGAGGCACGACCTCGGTGCGCCGAAAGCCTGCGTCGCGACACCAGGCGTCGAACTGCGCCCCGGTGTAATCGAACCCACCTTCCACTTCGATCAGCATGTTCAGCGACATCAGCAGCCCGAACGTGTTGTGGCGGCGATCGTCGTCGATCACGTTCTCGATCGCGATCAACCTCCCTCCGGATGTGAGCGAGTCGTACGTCTTGTCGATCAGTAGGCGCTTGTGATCGAGGTCCCAGTCGTGCAACACGTTGCCCAACACGATGACGTCGACGACCGGGAGCTTGTCCCTGAGGAAGTCACCATCGACGACCTCGACCCGATCGGCAACGCCCATCGCTTCGACGTGGCGCCGTGCGAAGGCGCCGACCGGCGGGAGGTCGAAGTTGATGGCCCGCAAGTTGGGATACCGAGCGGCCACCATCGCGCACAGGGCACCGTTGGCTCCGCCGACGTCGCAGAACGTTTCGACACCTGACAAGTCGACCTTCTCGAGGAATGCGGCGTGATTGCCGTACTGCAGGCCCTGCATGCCAGCCAGAAAAGCGCCGAGTCGGCCTTCGTCGGTGTACAGCTCGGCGAAGAAGTCCCCGCCGGTCTTGGATTCGTTCTGCGGACGCCCCGTGCGCAGCGCTTCGGTGAGGTTGCCCCAGAACCCGTACAGGCGGGTGTTGGCCATCTCCAGCATGCCGCCGATGTAGGCATGGCTGTGCTTGTCGAGGAACAAGCCGGTTTCTGCAGTGTTGCGATACCGGGCTTCGTGGCCGGAACCAATGCGATCGAGGAAGCCCAGCGACACGAGTGCGTCGAGGAAGTCGGTCCCGGCCCGAGGATGGAGGCCGAGCCGCTCTCCGAGCTCGGCGGCGCTCACTTCGTCGCCGCCCAACGTCGTGAACAGGCCGATCTCGATGGCCGATAGCAGCGACTTCGACGCCCAGAAGCCCATTCCTACTTGCATGATGTGTTCGGGTGTGACTGTTGTGGACACGCGTTTCTCCTTTGCGTGATGGGAAGTTGGTGATCCGCGCCGGACGCGGTTCGGGATCAAACGAGGCGTGACGGGCGGTGGCGGATGCCGGCCAAGGGCTCGAGCGGCTCGGCGTCGACATCGTTGGCTTTGTCGAGCACCCGCCCGAGCAGCGTGATGAGTTGCTTGCGGTCGTCTGCGTCGAGCACAGACATGACTCGCCGCTCGATCTTGTGCAAGCCGGGATGAACGAGTCGGCGGTCGCTCGCCCTTCTTCGGTGATCTCGATGAGCAGGCTGCGGCGATCGTCAGGGTTCGGCGTGCGACGCACCCAGCCGCGCCGCTCGAGGGTGTCGAGAAGCGAGGTCATCGTCGCCGACGAAACCAACATCCGTTCCCCGATCTCCGACGGGGTGAGCGCCTCGCCGGCCCCGTCGAGCACGGCGAGGGCTTGGGCGACGTTCTGGCTGGCACCCAACGTCGCCTCGATTCGGCGTTCGTGTGTGGACATCAGCACATCGCCGACGACGAGCAGGCTGGCGAACGCCTCGGTGCACGATGCGTCGGCTTCCGGGTACTCGTCGGCGAAGTCGGGATCGACCTTGACGAGATTTCGCCGGACAGGCGTGACGCGACTACGCGTGCCGCGACGCGGCGATCGGTCGCTCGGCGGCTCCGGTACTCGCGCCACGCTCGTCTCGACTGCTCCGGTCAGACGCTCTGGAAGATCTCGATTGAGGGCGTACCGAGCAATCCGCCGCGATGCATGGCTTCGCCAAGTGCCGGATCGCCGGCGAAGGCCTGGGCGTCGGCGACCGACGGGAAGTCGTGGGTGACCAGCACGTCGTTAGGGTCGGCTGGTGTTCGCAGCACGCGCTCAGCTGTGCAGCCGTGCTTGGCACGCAACGTGCCGACCTCGTCGTACACCTTCCTCCATGTTCCGAAATCGGCGACGGTGTGCCGGACGACCAATGTTGCACTCATGAATGGAACCCCCTGTTCCGAGCGTGGAGACTACCACGCTTCCATGAAGTCAAGATACAAGTAGTTTAGTTTCGAGTCAAGTAGTTTATCTTCGAGATAATACCGGACCGGAAGATCGAGCTACCCGGCAGAATGGCCCCATGCTCGGACGGTTGGGTGCGTGGCGGCACGTGGTGGCGGGACTCACGGTGGTGGTGATCACGGTGCTGGCCCTCACCGGTCTGATCGGCCGCGACCAGCCGGAGCGGTTCGACTCCAAGGTCGTCACGGTCCAACCGGCAGGCGTCGACGGAGTCCGCATCCGCGAGGTCGTCGATCAAGACTTTGGCTCTCATTCGCGGCACGGGTACGAACGCAAGATCCCCACCGACTTCGGGCATCCTGTCGACATCGAGGCCTCGTCGCCCGACGCCAACGCCGACATCGACGTCTCGTCGGTCGGCAGCTCCGTGCGCATCCGCCTCGGCACTCCCGGCAAGACCTACACGGGGCGCCATCGCTACATCCTCAGCTACACGCTGCCGAACGCACAGTTGTCGACCCGTGACTTGTTTCTCAACATCATTGGCGATCCCAACAAGCCGGAAGAGTTGGAGACCCGTCGTTTCGAAGTCGTGTTGACGGGGTTGGAGCTCGACAACCCAGGTTGCTCAGCCGGCAAGGCCGGACGCAAGGGCGGTTGCACCCTCGAACGCGACGGCGA
>DATBKA010000297.1:0-2089 GCA_036556105.1 Ilumatobacteraceae bacterium
AAGGGGTTGACATCCTGCGCGCTCTGGCCCGCTCGGCGCATGACCTCGCCGGCCTGCAGGAGGCCACTGGGCTGCCGCGGGCCACCGCCCACCGGCTGGCCGTGGCCCTCGAGCAACACGGGTTGGTGCGGCGTGACGGGCAGGGCCGCTTCTGCCTCGGCTTCGAGTTGATTCGGCTGGCCCGAGCAGCCGAGGAGCAGTTCCCGCTGGCCGAGATCGCCCGGCCGGTGCTGACGGCGCTGCGCGACGAAACGGGCGAGAGCGTGCAGCTCTACGTTCCCGAAGCCGACGGTCGGCGCTGCGTGGTCTCGCTCGAGTCGACCCACGGGTTGCGGTGGATCGTTCCGCAGGGGGCGCTGTTGCCGCTCGATCGTGGTTCGGCGGGTCGCGTGCTTCGCGGCGACGCCGTCGCTGAGACCGTCGAGGAACGCGAGCCCGGTGTGGCCAGTGTGAGCGCGGCCGTGCGCGACCGCGCCGGCCGTATCGTGGCCGCCGTCAGCGTCAGCGGACCGATCGAGCGGATGACCCGCTCACCCGGCGAGAAGTTCCGCGCCGACGTCGAGGCTGCGGCTCGCGCCGTCGCCGCCACGCTCGCGTTGTGAGCACTCTGCCGCCCTCGTTGCTTGGGCGCGGTTTGTGCCATATGTGGCGCGTATAAGCGCGCCCATTCACGCGGCTTGGGCGCGTTGTGAGCCTCATACGCCGCCGCGTTTAAACGCGCCCATTCACGCTGTTTGAGCGATCAGCCTCGGGAACAATCGGCAGGCCGCTGCAGTCAACTCGGCGGGTGTGACGGGGTTGGCGCCACTCGAAACCCATGCCAGGCCGCCGGCCACGACAGGCTCGGGAGTGAATGGCCAATCGCTGCCGTATAGAACCTGCGAGCGGTCGACGAGCGACAACAGTGCTGCCACGACTGCCTCGTTGGCACTCCCGGCGAGGTCGTAGTGCAGCCGTCGGAGTTGGTTGACGATGGCTGCCGGGTCGTCGAAGCCCAAGAGCATGCCGACCCCGGCGATTCGCGGCGCGAGGAACGGCAGGGTGCCTCCGGCGTGCGGCACGATCCATCGGATTGCCGGGTAGCGGTTGAGGGTGCCGGTGAGAAGAAGATTGGCGACGGCGCGCGTGGTGTCGAATGGGAACTCGATCATCGGCCGGGGGAAACCCAGCGACGTGCACTCCCAGCATGCCGGCGACGTGGGATGGATGAAGACAACGGCCTGGCGGCGATCGAGTTCGGCCATGATCGGCTCGAGGGAGGCGTCGCCGAGATAGACACCATCGACGTTCGTCAGCAGGTTCACGCCGTCGAGGCGTAGTCCGTCGAGCGATCTCTCGATCTCCGCCAGCGACTCGTCGAGATCTGGGATCGGCAGGCTGGCGAAGGCTCCGAAACGACCAGGATGCTCGGCGACCGTGGCCGCAGCGACATCGTTGACGTGGCGTGCGAGCGCGACAGCATCCGCCGCAGATCCGCCGGTTCCGAACCGCACCCCGGGCGACGACACCGAGAGCACCGCGGCGTCGATCCCCATTCGATCCATCACGGCGAGATGCTCCTCGGCCGACCACGTTGGAACGCGAGGGAAACCATCGGGCCGATCGATGCCGGCCGCCGCCAGCGCATCTCGATAGCGGTCCGGGAGGAAATGGGCGTGTACGTCGATCAGCCTCACGCGGAGATCGTATGTTGGCCGGCGGTGGCCGATGGTGGGGCGGTCAGTACGCGGCGATGAGGTCGAGCACCATGATCAGGTCGGTCGACGGCGGCAAGCCGAGCTGATCGTTGCCAGCTTCCCCGAACGCGTCGGCGAACGGGATGTTGACCTGGCGGCGACCGCCAATCTTCATGCCGTCGACGGCCTTCTCCAGCCCTGGTGGCAGCTGGCCATTGCCGGGCACGAACGTCAGTGGCGCGCCGGACTCCCACGACGAGTCGATCTGCTTCCCGTCGGCAGCGCTAAAGGCGAGGAACATCAACACGACGGTCTGTCCGGCGGTGAATCCGGGGCCGTCTCCGACGATCAGATCGGTGAACGTCTGCTCGGTCTGGTTCGGCGTCGGCGGGATGGAGACCGATGGCTCGTCG